>NZ_PKUB01000025.1 GCF_002868845.1 Desulfuromonas sp. | reverse complement strand
GCCCTGCTGCGTTCGGCGATTTGCTCTTCCAGTTGCCTGTTCTGGGCCGCGATTTCCCGCAGGCCTTTCCGGGTCTTGTGGCGGGCAAGGAGGGTGGTCACCGAAAAGAGGATGGTGAGGACTGCCAGGACTTTCAGCGTGTTGGGCAGCCAGAGTGACTGCCCGTCGGCGCCGGGGGCGAGCATCGGCAGGTACTGATAGACCCCGACCCGCACGGTTCGCTCCGCCTGGGCGGAGACAGAGAACGCCGGGAGGATCAGAAGCAAGAGACAGTTGAGAATCCAGAGTCGCCGCATGGTGGTGTCGCTCAGGGGGTTTGGGTTGTGTTTGAAAGCGAACAAGGGGAATGGCCGGCTATTGGTTTTTCGGCTTTTGGGTGCAAAATATTAAGGATGGTGCGATTAGTTTCTGCATAGGTTGCAGGGCAACGTCCAGGGCGGCTGGAGTGCGGCGTTGGGAAAGGGGCCCGGGGCGGGGTCGCCCCGGGCCGACAGGGATCAGTATTTCTCGAATTCCTCGTCCAGATTGTCGGCGCCGCCGCCGAGGTCGAAGTCGACACCGCCGCCTGTGGCGGCCTTTGGCGCAGGCGCCGCGTTCGCCTTTCGTTCGAGGTGTGAGACGAGCGTCTGCTTCCGGGGTCTGGGCGCGGATCTGACCGGGCTCGAGCCGGTGCCATCCACCTTGAAGAAGGCGATGGTGTCCTGAAGCAGCTCGGCCTGTCCAGAAAGTTCCTCGGAGGTGGAGGCCATTTCCTCGCTCGCCGTGGCATTCTGCTGGATCACGTTGTCGAGCTGCTGGATCGCCTTGTTGACCTGCTCGGCCCCGGTGTCCTGCTCCTTGCTCGCCGCGGCGATCTCCTGCACCAGTTCGGCGGTCCGCTGGATGTCGGGCACCATTTGGGTAAGCATCTGGCCGGCCTTCTCGGCCACCTCCACCGAGCTGCCGGAGAGATCGCTGATCTCGGCGGCAGCCCCCTGGCTGCGCTCGGCCAGCTTGCGCACCTCCGAGGCGACGACCGCGAAGCCCTTGCCGTGCTCGCCGGCCCGGGCCGCCTCGATTGCGGCGTTGAGCGCCAGCAGGTTGGTCTGGCGGGCGATCTCCCCGATGATGGAGATCTTGCCGGCGATCTCCTTCATCGCCGAAACGGTCTGGGTCACCGCCTCCCCGCCCGACTTGGCGTTCTCGGAGCTCTTGATGGCGATCTTCTCGGTCTGCAGGGCGTTGTCGGCGTTCTGGCGGATGTTGGCGGCCATCTGTTCCATGGAGGAGGAGGCCTCCTCTGCGGCGGCGGCCTGCTCGGTGGCGCCCTGGCTCATCTCCTCGGAGCTGGAGGAGAGCTCCTGGCTCCCCGAGGCGACGTTGGTGGACGCCCTCTGGACCCCCTCGACCACGTCCCGGAGCTTGGCCACCATCGTCTTCATGGCGCTCAGGAGCTGGCCCGTCTCGTCCTTGGAGCGGACCTCGATCTCCATGTTCAGGTCCCCCTCGGCGAGGCGTTCGGCGACCTGGACCCCCTCGGCCAGGGGCCTGGTGATGCCCCGGGCGATGAAGAAGCCGAAAAGGAGCGCGACCAGGGCTCCGATGACCACGGTGACGAGGGCCATCGTTTTGTCGCTGCTGGCCATCTCCTTGGCGGCGACGCTGTTCTCGTGGGCGACCTTCGCGTTGAGCTCGGTCATCTCGTCGAGCAGGGCCATGACCGCCCCGAAGGCTTCCTTCTCGCTGCCGAGGGCGAGCCCGGCGGCGTCGTCGAGCAAGGCGATGTCGCGCCGGGTGTCCTCGATGGCCTCGGCGAAGACCCCCTCGATATGGGCCAGGGTCGGCAGGACCTCGCCAGCATAGACGCTGCGGGCCTGCCCGGTCTTCCCCGCGGCGAGCAGGGCGTTGATCTTCTCGCCGAGGCCGTGCAGCTTTGCGTGGGGCTCGGCGAACCTGCCGAGGATCGTCATGAACTCGGGGTCGCTGCTCCGGTAGCCGGAGAGCCACTTTCCGAGGCCGCACAGGCCCGGGTTGAGCTGGCCGGTGAAGGGCCGCCCCTCGCTGATCGCCTTGTCGACCGCGCCGACCCACTTGACGTGGTCGAGCTGGCGGGCGACGAGGATCCCCTCCAGGGTCTCCACGTCGTCCATGTTGACCTGGCCGACCAAGCCGATGAGTTTGGCGTGCTCGGCTTTCCAGCGCTCCCAGGCCGGCAGGAACTTCTGCCACAGGACGGCCTCCTCGCTCGTCTGGGGGAGGGGCTCGTAGATCGCCCACCCCTCGTCGGTCTCCTCCCAGAGGCCGTCGAGCTCGTGAAGGAGCTCCTGGCGGGTGGCATGGTCGATGCTCGAGGCGATCATGGTGCGCTCGGCGGCGAGGATGCCGTTGATCCCCTCCATGATCAGGCCCAGCCCCCGCACGCTCGGCAGGCGCACGTCGGCGATCTCGATGAGGCTCTCCTCGGTTTCGTCGATGCCCATCCAGCCCATGGCGCCGACGACGGCGCAGATCAGGGCGACGGTCGCAAAGGCGAGAGTCAGCTTGGTGAAGATCTTCATCCTTTCTCCTCCTTCATATCCTTTGTAAGTGCCCAAAAGCGGGCGATTCTTTAACCGGTATATGAATATCCGACTGGTCCGGGATGGCGGGTCCCCCTTCGCCAAGGGCAGGTGTGCCGGTTGTTTTCTTCCAGGCGGGGTCGGTCTTCCGAGTGCGGGCGGAAGTGAAGGACGTGGTGAAGATTTTTTCTGACCTCCCAATGCGGGGCGCCTGGTGCCCCTCCGGATGCTGCCCGACGTCTTCGTTGTGCTGGCTCCGTCGAAGGTCGGACCTGCCCGGGACGGGGATGTCCCGGGCAGGGAGTCATTAGTACTTCTCGAACTCGTCGTCCAGATTGTCCGCACCGCCGCCGAGGTCGAAGTCGACCCCGCCGGAGTTGGCCGCCTTGGCCACGGGCGCCGCGTTCGCCTTTCGCTCGAGGTGTGAGACGATCGGCTGCTTCTTGGGGCTGGGCACGGATCTGACCGGGCCCGAGCCGGCGCCATCCACCCTGAAGAAGGCGATGGTGTCCTGAAGCTGCTCGGCCTGGCTCGAGAGCTCTTCTGAGGTCGAGGCCATCTCCTCGCTAGCCGAGGCGTTCTGCTGAATCACCTGGTCGAGTTGCTGGATCGCCTTGTTGACCTGCTCGGCCCCGGTGTCCTGCTCCTTGCTCGCCGCGGCGATCTCCTGAACCAGTTCGGCGGTCCGCTGGATGTCGGGGACCATCTGGGTAAGCATCTCCCCGGCCTTTTCGGCCACCTCCACAGAACTGCCGGAGAGTTCGCTGATCTCGGCGGCCGCCGTGCCGCTGCGTTCGGCCAGTTTGCGCACCTCGGCTGCGACCACCGCGAAGCCCTTGCCGTGCTCGCCGGCGCGGGCCGCCTCGATGGCGGCGTTCAGCGCCAGAAGGTTGGTCTGGCGCGCGATCTCCTCGATGATGCCGATCTTCCCGGCGATCTCCTTCATTGCAGAGACCGTCTGGACCACCGCTTCGCCACCGGCCTTGGCGTTTTCGGCCGATTTGATGGCGATCTTTTCGGTTTGCATGGCGTTGTCGGCGTTCTGGCGGATGTTGGCGGCCATCTCCTCCATGGACGAGGAGGCTTCCTCTGCGGAGGCGGCCTGCTCGGTGGCGCCCTGGCTCATCTCCTCGGAAGAGGCCGAGAGCTCCTGGCTCCCCGAGGCGACGTTGTCCGAGGCGCTCTTGACGTTCTCGACCACCTCCTTGAGCTTGTCGACCATGCCCTTCACCGAGCCGTAGACGCTGTTGGCGTTCTTGCTGGTGATATCCATCTTCTCGGTGAGATCCCCATCGGCCAGGCGCTGCATGGCCTTCTCGATGACCGACGGGTCGCAACCGAGCTGTCCCAGCACCCCGCGGATGATGACCAGGGCGATCACCGCCCCCAGCGCCAGGGCAAAAATGCCGAGGATCACGATCATGCGCACGGCGTTGTCGTTGGAGGCCTGCAGTTGGGGACCGAGGGCGTCCTGCTCCTTCTTGACCCCGAGCTTGACGTCCTCGATGTCCTTGGCGATCTGGGGGCCGAGCTTGTCGAGGGTGTTGGTGATGACGTCGTTGCGCTCCTGGATGACCCGGACCACCTTGGCGAAGGCGGCCGAGTATTTCTCTTCCATATTCATGATGTCGGCCATCAGGGTCCGGCGCTGGGGGTTCTGCAGCGACTTGTCCATGATGGCCATCTGGTCATTGAGGGCCTCGAACTCCTTTTTCACCCGCTCCACGGCGCTTGCGTCGTTGGAGTCGAGGAACTTGACGACGTACAGGCGGGCCAGCAGCAGGTTGCGCATCCCCATGCTGGCGAGGTAGGCCGCCTCCATGTCGCCGTCTTTTTTGGCCGAGGTGATGATCTCTGTCAGGGCCTTCTCCATGGCCGGTCCCTGGGTGTCGAGTACATCGAAGACCAGTTCGTTGCGTTGTTCCTTGAAGGCGATGACCTTATCGAAGGCGTTGTCGTATGCCTTGAGCTTCTCGTCGGCCTGATCGACCAGGCGCGCCCGCTCCGGGTTGTTGATCTCTTCCTGAGCCTGGTCCAGAAAGCCCTGGGTCTTATCGGCGTAGTCCCGGTACTGCTGCAGGTCCAGGTCGCTGCCGGTGATGATGAAGTCCTTGACGTTCATGCGGACCATGAGCATGTTGGCCTGCACCCGGCCCGAGAGGTTGGTGTCGCGGGCCAGTCCCCGGTACTGGGAGAAGCCCTCGGAGGCCCCTTCGAGGGCCTGGAATCCTACTCCTCCCACGGCCACCAGGAGGACCAGGACGATGCTGAAGCCGAAAATGAGTTTTTTTGCCAGAGACATGTTCTTGAGCATAGTGATTACCTTCCTGAAGTCGATGCGGCTCCTGCAAAAGGGGTTCAGGCGCCGCGATTGAATAACAAACGGACCTATAATCAAAACAAAGAGAGATTGACTTTTGGTCACCTTCTTTTGGGTTGTAATTCCGATAAAAAAGGAATCAGGCCTCCGCGGCTTCGGGCAGGGGGGCGTCCCCGGCCGGCCCCCGGACAATGGCCAGCTCGTCCGAGGAGAAGACCTTGTCGATGTCGAGGATGATCACGAAGCGCTCGTCGCGCTTGCCCATCCCCCGGATGAACTCGGTGTTGAGGCGGGTGCCGATCTTGGGAGCCGGTTCGATCTGCTCCGGTTCCAGGTTGAGCACTTCCTGCACCGAGTCGGCCAGGGCCCCGAGGACCGTCGTTTCGCCCCCAATCTCGATCTCGACGATGATGATGCAGGTGTTGACGGTGCGCTCGGTGGCGGTGAGGCCGAACTTGAGGCGCATGTCGACCACCGGGACCACCGAGCCGCGCAGGTTGATGACCCCGCGCATGAAGTCGGGGGTCTTGGGGACCTTGGTTACCGCGGTGAAGTCGAGCACTTCGCGTACCTTGGTGATGTCGAGGGCGAAGACCTCCTCGTCCAGGACAAAGGTGAGGTACTGGGTCGCTTCCCTCTTCTCCTGTTCACTCATGAACCTTCTCCTTTTGTTGGTTCGGATTTCAAGGGGCGCAGGGCCCCTAAACGGGTCTTTGGGTCAGATGGCGCTGCGCTGCGGGCCTTCCTCCAGGAGTTCGGCCTCCCGCACCAGCTTGGGCACGTCGAGGATCAGGGCCACGCTGCCGTCGCCGAGGATGGTCGCCCCGGAGATGCCCTCCACGTCGCGGTAGAGGCGTCCGAGGGATTTGATAACGGTATGGTGCTCGCCGATGACGTGGTCGACCACGAAGCCGACCCGGCGGCCGGCCACCTGGGTGATGACGATCTGCTGGATGGCGGGGGTCTCCCCGGCCATGGCGAACTGCTCCCGCAGGGGGATGTAGGGGACGAGCTGGCCGCGCACGTGGGCCAGGTTGCGGCCGTGGGCCGCGGTCACGTCCTGGCGGGTGAGCTCGACGCCCTCCTCGACGGTCGACAGGGGCAGGACGAAGGCGTCCCCCCCGATGCTGACCAGGAGGCTCTCGACGATGGCCAGGGTCAGGGGGATCTTGATGGTGACGGTCGTCCCCAGGCCGTGCTCGCTGTCTAGGGAGATGCTCCCCTGCAGGGCGTCGATGGCTCGCTTGACCACGTCCATCCCCACCCCGCGCCCGGAGACCCCGGTGACCTTCTGGGCCGTCGAAAAGCCGGGCGCGAAGATCTTGGCGAAGAGCTCCCGGTCGGAGAGCTGGGCGTCCTGGGCTACCAGCCCCTTTTCCACGGCCTTGGCGAGAATCGTCTCACGGTTCAGGCCCCGGCCGTCGTCGCGGATGGTGATCAGGACGCTGTCTCCCGAATGGGTGGCGGCCAGGTGTACCGTCCCCTTGGGCGGCTTGCCGAGGGCGGCACGGTCCTCGGGCGTCTCGATGCCGTGGTCGATGCTGTTGCGGATGAGGTGGATCAGGGGGTCGTTGAGCTTCTCGATAACCGTCTTGTCGAGTTCGGTCTCCGCCCCCTCGGTGGCCATCTCGATCTGCTTGCCCAGCTCCATGGAGAGGTCGCGGACCAGGCGTTTGAACTTGCTGAAGGTGGAGCCGATGGGGAGCATGCGCATGTCGAGGGAGCTGTCGCGCAGCTCGGCGGTGAGGCGCTCCACCTCTTCGGAGATGGAGACGAGGTCCGGGTCGTTGCGGGAGGCGGCCGCCTGGGAGAGCCGGGCCTGGACGGTGACCAGCTCGCCGACCATGTCGACCAGGAAGTCGAGGCGTTCTGCGGGGACCCGGATGGTGGCGCCGGTCTGCTGGTCCTGGCGCTTCTGGCGCATCTCCCGCACCTGCTGCTGCTCGGCCAGGGCCGCCTCGATCTTGTCGGGGTGAATCCCCTTGGCCTGCATGAGCATTTCGCCGAGGGGCTTCTGTACGGAGAGGACCTCCTGCAGGGCGGCGGGGGAGAGGTCGCCTCGCTCGATGAGGATCTCCCCGAGACGCTTGTAGTCGTTCTCGCTCTCCAGGTTGTCGTCTTCGTCGATAACGTCGATGGTCAGTTCGGTGTCGTCCTCGACGAAGATGAAGACGTCCCGGATGGCGTTGAGGCCGCGGTCGGTGGTGAGGGCCCCCTCCCAGTAGGCGTAACAGGACTCGGGGTCGATCTCGCCGAGCAGGGGGATGTCCCCGGTCTGGGCCACGAGCCGGCAGGGGCCGAGCTCCTCGAGTTCCTGCAGCAGGGAGAGGGGCCGGGTGCCGCGCATGATGATGTCCCTCGGCAGGCGGATGCGCAGGCGGTAGGTGACGTTGGCGGAGGGCCTGGGTGCGGCGGGCGCATCGGCAGGCTCCGGGGTGGCTGCGTCCGCCTCACAGGCGCCCGGCAGCAGCCCGCGAAAGCCGTCGACGAGGCCCTGGCCGCGGCTGAAGATCGCAGCGGGATCCTCTCCGGAGTCGTCCAGCAGGGAGCGGATGTGGTCCTTGGCGGAGAGGGAGAGGTCGACCAGTGCCTTGGTGACCTGGAGTTTGCCGTTGCGCACCTGGTAGAAGACCGTCTCCACCTCGTGGGTGAAGGCGGCGACTTCGTCGAAGCCGAACATGGCCCCCGAACCCTTGATGGTGTGCATGGCCCGAAAGACCTGGGCGACCAGTTCGGAGTCGCCGCTGTTCTCCTCCAGTTCGAGCAGGGAGGTCTCCAGTTCGGCGAGCAGCTCGTTGGCCTCCTCCCGGAAAATCTCCTTTTGTTGATCGATCATGGCAAAGTCATCCTTTTCCCCACTGGGGCAGTCGTTTCATGGTGCGCAGAAGCATTCCGCCGTTGGCGGCTCATGCCATCCAGAGACAGCGCTCCCCTTCCTGGCACAGGGAGCAGCCCCGTTTGCGCTCGAAGCCGCAGACGCGGACCATCTCCCGGAATTTCTCGGACGGGTCGCCGGCAAAGCCCAGGCCCTTTCCGGCGGCCATGGCCGAGCGGTGGGCGGAGCAGAGCAGCTGGATGGCATAGACGTCGATGCCGGTGACCTTCCCGCAATCGAGCTCGAGGGTTCGGGCCGAATCGAGCCTCTCGGCGAGAGTCTCTTTCAGCTCGCGAAGGATCTCGACGGTGACCTCGCCCTCGAGGGTCAGGACGTGGTTCCCCTGGGCATCGGGGGCTGGCTCCAGACTCGTGTTGGACATGTCGCACCTCTGGGTTGCCCGGGTCGTGCCGCGGCACGGGCCGGGGATCGGGGGGTCGGAATCAGCCGATGACCTTCTTCACGACCCCGAGGAGCTGCTGGGGGTCGAAGGGTTTGACCAGCCAGCCGGTGGCGCCGGCCGCCTTGCCCTGGGTCTTGAAGGCGGGGCTTGCCTCGGTGGTCAGCATCAGCAGGGGGGTGAAGCGGTATTGGGGCTTGCCGCGCAGGGACTTGATCAGCTCCAGGCCGTTGAGCCGGGGCATGTTGAGGTCGGTGATGACCAGGGAGTAGTTCTTGCGGGTGGCCATCTCGAGGGCGGCTTGGCCGTCGGCGGCGACCTCGACTTGGTATCCTGCTCCCTGCAGGGTGAATGACACCATCTGCAGGATGGACTTGGAATCGTCTACGGCCAGAATCTGCTTGCTCATGGCGATCGATCCTCCTCTCGCTTTTTAATGAGTCTTGGGCGTCTAAAAAAAATCGGTACGGCTCTAGAACAGCTCGACCGTGCCGGTGTCCATGCTTTTTTGCGAAACGGGGTTGTGCTTGACCCGCTCGACCAGGGCGGCCGCCTCCGCCAGGCCCGACTTGATGCCGGTCAGCCGAAGGCTGCAGTCATGGCCCGGATCGCGGGAGTCTGCGCCGGCCCCCACGAGGGTGACGCCGGCCAGGCCGGTCAGCATCGAGCGCATCAGCTCGGCCCGTTTGTCCATGTGGGTCAGGATCTGGGAGAGCAGGTCGTGGAACTGCAGGGAGGTGACGGCGGCGGCGACTCCTTCCTTGACCTGCTCGGCGATGCCCGAGATGTCCCGAGCCGAGCTTTCGATCCGGTGGTTGAATGCCTGGTTTTTCTCCAGGATCTGCTCGACCTTCCCCTGGGACTGCCGGGCCAGGTCCATGCCCTCCCGGGCCATGTCGTGGACCGCGTCCTCGGCGGCCTGCAGGGAACCGGCGATGTTTTCCACCGAGGTCTCGATCTGCATGCTGAAGGTGTTGGACCGTACCGAGAGCTGGCGCACCTCTCCGGCAACAACCGCGAAGCCCTTGCCGTGCTGGCCGGCACGGGCCGCCTCCACCGCGGCGTTGATGGCCAGCAGGTTGGTCTGGTCGGCGATTTTCTTGATCTCTCCGAGCATGTTGGTGACCTGGTCGAAGTCGGCTTTGGCGTGTTTCATTTGCTCGGCGAGTGTTTTGGCGGCCCCGCTGTTGCTGGCCGTGGCGTCGACCAGGACCTTCAGCACCCCGTCGATTTCCTGGAGAAAGGCCTCGAAGCTCAGTTCCTGTTTTCCGGCGCCGCTTTGCGGGCTGCCGCTGCAACGGGTGAGCTGGTGGACCAGCTCCTGCTGGCTGCGGGAGTTTTCCTCCAGTCCGGTGAAACTCCCCACCAGGTTTTCGATGGCCCCGTTGAGCAGCTCGCGGACCTGGCGGTTTTCCTCGCTCAGGCTGTCGATCTGGGCCGTGCATTCCCGGGCGAGGCTGGCAAAGAGCTCCTCGGTCTCCCCGGTCAGCTCGTCGAGCCCCGAGGCGATCTCCCGCCACTGGCGGTGGTCCATGGCGCGGTTCGATTTGCGGGCGCTCCAGGCCAGGAGCATCCATCCCCCGCAGACCCCCGCCAGGATCAGCACCGGCAGGGTTCCGCATCCCGTCGCGAGCAGCGCCGCCAGGCCGAGGAGCGACAGCAGGATCCCCGGCAGCGGACCCTGGTCTTTGGTTTTGGTTGTCTTTCGTTTTGGCACGTTCTGTCTCCCGTGGTTGGTTCAGAGAATTTTTTCTGAAAGGGCTGGCGAAGCCCCCGCATCGGGCCGTTTCAGGCGTTGCCGAACGGCTCGTCTTCGGGGGCGCCGGGTGCCGGGGAGCCCCATCCGCCGGAATCGTCCGACTCGGCGGGGGGGGCGAAGGAGACGGTCCTGTCCGGGGCCGGCATCGCTTCGGAGCCGTCCGGGCGCAGCTTGAAGCGGGCCAGGTTCTCGCGCAGCTGCGCGGCCTGGGCGGAGAGCTCTTCGGCCGCCGCGGCGCTCTCTTCGGCGCTGCCGGTGTTCTGCTGGGTCACCTGGTCGATCTGTCCCAGTCCCTGGTTGACCTGGCCGATGCCGAGGGCCTGCTCGCTGGAGGCCGCGGCGATTTCGGTCATCAGGTCGGTGACCCGGGTCACCTTGTCCACCATGCTGTCCAGGGCCTCGGCGGTCCGGGCGGCGACCATCGCCCCCTTCTGCGTCTTGTCCACCGAGCTTTCGATGAGCTCCGAGGTTTCCCGGGCGGCCTTGGCGCTGCGCCCGGCGAGGTTGCGCACCTCCTCGGCCACGACAGCGAAGCCCCTGCCGTGCTGGCCGGCGCGGGCGGCCTCGATGGCGGCGTTGAGGGCCAGCAGGTTGGTCTGGAAGGCGATCTCGTCGATGGCCTGGATTATCCGGGAAATGTCCTGTCCCGATTGGTTGATCTCTTCCATGGCGGCGCTCATTTCCTGCATCTTCTGGCCCCCCATCTCCGCGGCGCTGCGGGCCTCGGCGGACAGGGAATGGGCCTGGTTGGCGTTGTCGGCATTGGTCTGGGTCTGGGAGGCGAGTTCGGTCATCGAGGCGGTGATCTGCTCCACCGCGGCCGCCGACTGGGTGGCCCCCTGGGACAGGCTCTGGCCGGAGGCGGCGATCTGGGCGGAGCCGATGGCGATCTGGTCGCCGGCCGTCTGGGTCTGTCCCATCAGCCCGTTGAGATCGTCGCCGAGTTTCTTCAGGGCCCCGCGCACGGCGTCCTCGTCGCAGCGGGGGGTGACGGAGAAGGTCAGGTCCCCCTTGGCCAGCTTCTGCAGGGAGTCGATGACCTCGTTCTGGAGGCTGTCGGCGAGGGTGTCCATGGCGTGGGCGGTCTGGCCGATC
The DNA here is from genome assembly GCF_002868845.1 of Desulfuromonas sp. Classification (NCBI taxonomy): domain Bacteria; kingdom Pseudomonadati; phylum Thermodesulfobacteriota; class Desulfuromonadia; order Desulfuromonadales; family Desulfuromonadaceae; genus Desulfuromonas; species Desulfuromonas sp. The sequence goes on along the minus strand of NZ_PKUB01000025.1, from coordinate 56,723 downwards.
TCGTCGCCCTGGGACATGCCCAGGCGCTTGACCAGGCGGCCTGCTTCAAGATCGACCATCATCTCCCGAAGGCGTTCGAGGGGGCGGCGCACCAGGACCCCGAGCAGCAGGTAGATGCCGAGGGCCGCCACGATCAGGGCCGCGGCTCCGGCCGCCGCTCCGAGGGCGGCGCTCTTTTTTCGCGCCGCTCCGAGGGCCGCCTCCATGGCCGCCTCGGCCCCGCGCAGCTTCTCGAGGCTGAAGCGGATGTAGAGGATTCCGGCCACTTCACCCTCCCGGCGTTCCTCGTGGCATTCGAGACAGGCGCTCTCCAGGCGCTGGGGCCGGGCCAGCAGGAGGTCATCGCCAAGTTCCTCGTGATGGAGGCTCTCCCGTTCAGACAGGGTTTTTTGCAGAAAGGCCTCGTCGAGGGAGGTCGCAAGGGCCTGGGGCCGGTTGGCGTAGTTGATGACCCCCCCGGGATCGGCCAGGCCGATTTCCCGGACCTGGGCGATGGCGCCGAGATCGGTCAGCAGCCGGTCGAACAACTCCATGTCCCCCTGTTGCAGGGATCCCCTGGTCCCGATCTGCAGGCTGGTAAAGACGCTGCGGGCCTGGTCGAAGGCCGATTCCTTGAGGGAGGCCTTGGATGAGGCGGCCGACTCGGCGAGCAGACCGGTGGTCTGCCAGACCGTGACCACCGTGTTCAGGCCGAAAACCAGGGCCAGGACCAGGGCCAGAAAGAGGGACACTTTGAGTTGGATACCGATGCGCATTGAGATCTCCGGGAGATGGGAGCTAAGGGGCTCGCTCGCTTTAGGGTCTTAATCGGCCGCCAGCGAACTGACCAGGTCGAGTTCCTGATCTGAGAGGAGTTTTTCCGTATCGAGCAGAATCTTGACATCCTCCCCGATCTTGCCGAGACCCTGAATGAAGCCGCCACCGCTGGCGCTACCCGCCCGCGGCGGCGGTTCTATCTGGCCGGCTGGAATTTCCGTGACCTCGTTGACCTGGTCAACGACCAGGCCCATGGCCCGGTTTTGCAGCTGGGCTACGACGATACAGGTCCGCTCGTCGTATTCCCGGGGCTCGAGACGGAAGCGCACCCGTACGTCAATGACGGGGATCACCGCACCGCGCAGGTTGATCACCCCCTTGACGTAGCCGGGCATGTCCGGCAGTTCGGTGATCTTCTGCAGGCCGACGATCTCGGTGACATAGCGGATTTCGAGGCCGAAGTCCTCCCGGCCGAGGCGGAAGGTGAGGAATTTCCCGCTCAGGGTGTCTTCCTCCTCTTCGCCCAGGAGGCCCTGGTCCAGCACGTTGGCGTTGCTGCTCGATGTCATGGTCTCTTCCTTTCCGCCTGATTCGGATTGACCGGAACGGCAGGGGACTCTGTCCGCGGATGTTTACCTCTGGACTTTGTATTTATCGGCACGGGCACCCTCTGAAGTTTAGAAAGAATTACATTTTTGAGAAAAAACCCCTCTTCCGTTCGAAGAGGGGGCTTTTTGCTGCGAGGCCATGATCTCTCCGGCGACCCGGCGGTTCTTGTTTCCCTTCGTGATTTAAGGGAGATAACAATTGTTGTGCCAAGGCTGACGGGTCTTTTTCCCCTTTCATGCGTGTTGATTCCTGCATAAATGAAAGGGGTGGAGGTCCAGGAAGGGCATGGTCTTGACAGGAGGTGCCAATCCTGTGACCTCGGGCCCTTTTAGTACTTCCCGAACTCGGTATCGTCCAGGGCGATGACCAGCCCTTCGCCCTCGCCGGGTGGGGACGGCTCTTCCGGGCTGGGACCGCCTTTGGCTCCCTCGAGGTCATCCCAGCCCATCGAAACCGGCTCTCGGGGGAGGGAGGGCGGCGTCGGCATCGTCAGCTGCGGAGCCTGTTCCCCGGAGTCCGTCAGGCGGAAGCGGGTGAGCATCTGCTGTTGCTGTCCGGCCAGGCCGGCCAGCTCCTGGGCGGCTGCGGCGCTCTCTTCGGCGGTGGCGGTATTCTGCTGGGTGACTTGGTCGATCTGCGTCAGCCCCTGGTTGACCTGGGCGATCCCCTCGGCCTGGTCGTTGGCCGCCGCGCTGATCTCTCCCACGAGGTCGGTGACCTGGGTCACTCCGGCGACGATCTCGTTCAGGGCTTTGGCGGTGCGGTCGGCGATAACGGTGCCTCTGTCGGTCTTCGTGCTCGAGCTCTCCAGGAGCTGCGCCGTTTCCTTGGCGGCCTTGGCGCTGCGCGCGGCGAGGTTGCGCACCTCCTCGGCGACGACCGCGAAGCCCTTGCCGTGCTGGCCGGCCCGGGCCGCCTCCACCGCGGCGTTCAGCGCCAGCAGGTTGGTCTGGAAGGCGATCTCGTCGATGGCCTTGATGATCCTGGAAATATCCTGAGCCGACTGGTTGATCTCCCCCATCGCCTCGATCATCTCCACCATCTGCCGGTTGCCGTTTTCGGCTACTTCCTTGGCCTCGGTGGAGAGGCGGTCGGCCTGAGAGGCGTTTTCGGCGTTGAGCCTGGTCTGGGTGGCGATTTCGTTGAGGGAGGCGGAAATCTCCTCCAGGGAGCTGGCCTGGGTGGAGGCCCCTTCCGAGAGGGCCTGGCCCGAGTCGGAGATCTGGTTCGAGCCCGAGGCGATCCTCTCCCCGGATCTTCTGATCTGGACGAGAAGGTCGTTGAGGTCCTTGCCGACGGTTTTGACTGCTCCGCGCAGCCTGTCCTCGCCGTCTTTGGGGGTAACGGTGAAGGTGAGGTCGCCGTGGGCCAGGCTCTGCTGGGCGGCGACCACCTCGTGCTCCAGGCTGTCGGCTAACTCGTTGAGGGCCTCGCCCATGTCGGCGAACTCGTCGGTCCGCTTGCCCAGCTGAAGGCGGGAGGTCACCCGGCCCCGGTTCAGGTCCCGGGCCATGGCCACGGTCTTTTTCAGGGGGGTGACGATGCGGGAGCGGAACAGGGCGAAGAGGGGGCCCAGGATCAGGGCGGTGGCCAGGAAGGTCGCCAGAAGGGCCAGGCTCGCCTTGTGCGAGGCCCCGTCCAGTCCCTCTTTCGCCGCGGCGGTGAGGCGGTTGGTTTCCTCGGTGACCCGGGCCAGGTTGGCCCGGTCCTCGGCCACCTCGGCGTCGATGTTCGTGGCCAGCTCCCCGAGGGTGCGCGAGATGAACCAGTACATGTTCGTCATCGAGACGAGGATGGCCCCCTGCTTCTGGGCGAAGGCATCGCTCCCCGGTTCCTCGGCGTAGAGGTCGGGCAGCTCGAATTCGATCAGGGTTTCGACGTCGACGAAGTTGCCGACGATCTGGTCGGCCAGGGTCATCTTGGTTCCGGGGATCGGCTTGTCGCTCCCCGGAACCAGGCGTACGATCTCCGCCTTGCCGACCACGTCCTTGGCCTGTTGCAGCACGTTCTCCGCGCTGATGCCCCTTTCGGGGTAGAGGGGGCCCTCCACCACGGCCTGAAGGAGGAGGATCAGCTCCGTATTCAGGTTGCCCAGGAGACGGGCCTGCTTTTCGCTTTCCAGGGCATCGGCGGAGGTCCTGGCGTAGAGGGTGCGCGCGTCGGTCTCTCGGCCGAGGGCTCCCGCCGCGGTGTCGGAGAGGTGGGAGCTGGCCCAGAAGCCGATCCCCCCCAGGGCCAGCAGGCCGGCCAGACCGATGGTGCCGATGAGGCCCATCTGGCGGCCGATGGTCCATCTCCACCCTCTGTTTGCCTGAACTGTTTTCATGGGACACTCCTTCGTGTCGGTGGTTGCAAAAGGCATCAGTACTTGCCGAACTCGTCGTCGTCGAGGGCGATGACCGTCCCGGCCGGTGCGGCCTGCGGGGGCGCCTCGTTCTCGAGCATCTCCTCCCAGCTGCTGGTCGTCTCCTCCGGAAGGGGCGGCGGCGTATCGGGGAGCGACACCGGCTCAATCCGCCCGGACAGGGACCGCAACTGGAACCTGGCGAGCATCTGTTGCATCTGGGCGGCCTGGGCGGAGAGCTCCTCGGCCGCTGCGGCGCTCTCCTCGGCGCTGGCGGTATTATTCTGCGTCACCTGGTCGATCTGGCTCAGACCCTGGTTGATCTGGGAAAACCCTTCGGCCTGCTCGCTGGCCGCCACGCTGATCTCGGTCGCCAGGCCGGTGACCTTGGCGATGCCCTCGACGATCCCCTTCAGGGCCTCGGCGGTGCGGTCGGCGATCTGGGTGCCGTTCTCGGTCTTCTCAACCGAGCCTTCGATGAGCTCGGCTGTTTCCTTGGCGGCCTTGGCGCTGCGCGCGGCGAGGTTGCGCACCTCCTCGGCGACGACCGCGAAGCCCTTGCCGTGCTGGCCGGCCCGGGCCGCCTCCACCGCGGCGTTCAGCGCCAGCAGGTTGGTCTGGAAGGCGATCTCGTCGATGACTTTGATGATCTTGGAGATGTTGCGTCCCGCTTCGTTGATCTCTCCCATCGCCCCGACCATCTCCCCCATCTGGGCGTGGCCCCGCTCGGCGGCTTCCCGCACCTGGCTGGAGAGCTTGTCGGCCTGGGCGGCGTTTTCCGCGCTCTGGCTCGTCTGGGCGGTCATCTCGCTCATGGAGGCGGAGATTTCCTCAAGGGAGCTGGCCTGCGTGGTGGCCCCCTGAGAGAGGGTCTGGCCCGAGTCGGAGACCTGGGCCGCGCCCGAGGCGATCTGCTGGCCCGAGGTGTGGACCTGAAGCATGACACCGTTGAGGTCGTCGCCGACGGTTTTCAGGGTGCCGCGAAGCAGGTCCTTTTCGTCCCTGGGGACGGCCTCGAAGGTCAGGTCCCCCCGGGCCAGCCGCTGCAGGGCGTCGACCACCTCGTTCTGCAGGCTGTCGGCGAAGGCGTCCATGGCGCGGGCCATGCGGCCGATCTCGTCGTTCCGCTGCAGCCGGAGGCGGCCCTCCAGGTGACCCCTCTCCATCTCCTCGATCATCTACACGGTGCGGGCCATCGGGCGGGCGATGCTGCGGGCCAGGAAGTAGCCGATGAGCAGGCCGATAACGGCGGCAACGAGGATCGCCCCCAGCAGGACCCAGACGATCGAGGCGAGCCGGGCGAGGATGTCGGCCTTCTCAGGCTCGACCACGGTCGCCGCGAAGCGCTCCTCGAACTCTTCGAGGGTCTGGTCGAGGGTGTCGGCGGAGGAGAGGAAGATGCCCCTGGCTTCGTCCAGCTCCATGGCCGCGTCGAAGACCGCCTCGGCGGACGCCCGGTAGCGCAGGAAGGGCTCCCGGAAGGTTTCGTAGTCGGGGTGTTCCTCCATGGCGGAGGCCGCCTCGTCGAAGCGGACGAACTCCTCCAGGTCCCCGCTGATGAGGACGTCGTTGAAGGTCATGGTCGCCGTCGAGAGGATCCTGGCCAGCTCGATGCTGCCGAGCGGGCCGATGGCATCCATGACCGCTTCGGCGGAGGCGTCGGCCGCCTCCATCCGGTCCATCGGTTCGGCGTAGGTCGACAGCGGTTCCACCAGGTAGGCTGCGGAGCGCTCCAGGAGGTGATTGATCTCCTCCACGGTCTCGGCGTCGAGGACGCTGGCCCGGAACGCCTCTTCGATCTGCGCGAGGGCCTGCCGGGTCTCCCGGATGTACCCTTCGGCATCGAGGTCCGCGGGGGGGGCCGTCACCGTCTTGGCCACCTCGCCGAGGGTGATGCGGGTCTCCATGATCAGGTCGGTGGCGGCCCAGTCGTCCTCGATAAAGGAGCGGGCCTTGCCGGCGACGCTCTGCGCCTGGAACATGGAAAAGCCGCCGCAGGCCGCGAAGACCGCGACCACCGCGAACATGCCGGCGAGGATTTTGCCTCGAATCGCTAATTTCATCGTTCTTCTCCCTGGCGGTCAGGCCGCCTGTCCTTCGCTTTCGCCGAGCCCCGCCCGCTCCTCAGGAAAGAGGAGCCGGTCGACGTCGAGAATGATCTTGACCTCTTCGCCCATCTTGCCCAGGCCCTGGATGCAGCGGGCGCTCTCGCCCTGGGTGGGCGGCGGCGGTTCGATCTGGGCGTCGGGGATATCCGAGACCTCGTTGACCTTGTCCACCAGCAGCCCGACCGCAGTATCGTTCATGTTAACGACCACGATGCAGGTGCGGTCGTCGTATGCGCGGGGGGGGAGCCTGAAACGGGAGCGCACGTCCATCACCGGGACCACCGTTCCCCTCAGGTTGATCACTCCGCGAACGTAATCGGGCATGTCCGGAACGTCGGTGATCCGCTGGATGCCGATGATCTCGGTGACATAGCGGATCTCTATGGCGTAGTCTTCGTTGCCGAGCCGGAAGGTGAGGAATTTCCCCTTCTGGGTGTCCTCTTCCTCTTCGAAGCGGTCGATGTTCATTTTTGCGGTGTTCTCGCTCATCGTTTCTGTCTCCGTGCGATGGCTGTCGGTTGGGGCTCAGGGGAGAAGGTGGATCTCGGGGTGTCCTTCGGTGGGGGCATGACCCGCCAGACGGAAGCGCCGCAGCAGCTGCTGCAGCTGCCCTGCCTGGCTGGAAAGCTCCTCGGCGGCCGCGGCGCTCTCTTCGGCGTTGGCCGAGGTCTGCTGTGTGACCCCGTCGATCTGGCCGAGCCCGTCGTTGACCTGGCCGATGCCCTCGGCCTGTTCGTTGGAGGCGGCGGCGATCTCCGCCACCAGGTCGGTGACCTTGCTGACGGTCGAGACGATTTCGGTCAGGGCCTGGTCGGTGCGGTCGGCGATCTGCGCCCCGTTCTGGGACTTGGAGACGGCCCCCTCGATCAGTTCGGCGGTTTCGTGGGCGGCCTTGGCGCTGCGTGCGGCCAGGTTGCGCACCTCCTCGGCGACCACCGCGAAGCCCTTGCCGTGTTTGCCGGCCCGGGCCGCCTCCACCGCGGCGTTGAGGGCGAGCAGGTTGGTCTGGAAGGCGATCTCGTCGATAACCTGGATGATTTTGGAGATGCTCTTCCCGGCCTGGTTGATTTCGGCCATGGCCTGGACCATCTCGTGCATCTGCCGGTTGCCCTGCTCGGCGGCTCCGTGGGCCTGGCCCGAAAGCTGGCTGGCCTGAGCGGCATTGTCGGCGTTCTGCTTGGTTTGGGAGCTCATCTGGTTGATGGAGGCGCTGATCTGCTCCAGGGAGCTGGCCTGGTGGGTGGCGCCGTCGGAGAGGGACTGGCTTCCCTCGGCGACCTGCACCGCCCCGGTGGCGATCTGTTCGGCGCCGCTCTGCACCTGGATCATGATGTCGTTGAGGTCTTCGGCGACCTTTCTCAGGGAGCCGCGGATGACGTCTTCTTCGTCGCGGGGCTGGACGGAAAAGGAGAGGTCCCCGCGGGCGAGCATCTCCAGGTCGGCCACCACCTCGTGCTGCAGGCTGTCGGCAAAGGCGTCCATGGTGCGGGCCATCTGGCCGATCTCGTCCCCCCGGTCCAGGTTGAGCCGGGTTTCGAGGTGCCCCATTTCCATCTCCTCGATCATGTGGACCGTTTTGGCCATGGCCCCGGAGATTTTGCGCCCGACCCCGTAGGCGAGGAGCAGGGCGGCCGCGGCAATGGTGCCGAGAATGGCGAGGGCGACGAGGAGCATCTTGAACAGTTCCTGCTTCAGGTCCCCCACGTAGAGCCCGCTGCCGATGATCCAGCCCCATTCGGGGAGCAGCTTGACGTAGGAGGCCTTGGCCACCGGCTCCGCGTTGCCCGGCTTGGGCCAGAAGTAGTCGACGAAGCCCTCCCCGGACTTTTTGCAGGTGTCGGCGAAGGCGACGAACAGCTTCTTGCCGTTGGGGTCGGCCGAGCCGGAGAGATCCTTGCCGTCGAGCTCCGGCTTGATCGGGTGCATGACCATGCGCGGCTCCAGGTCGTTGATCCAGAAATAGCCGCTCTCGCCGTAGCGCAGCTCCTTGACAGCCTGCTTGGCCTGGCGCTGGATCTCTTCCAGGGGAAGCGACCCGCTCTTGGCCTGCTGGGCGAAGTGGTTCAGGACCCCCCAGGCGGTCTCCACCTGATGGCGGACCTTGGCGTGGCGGGCGTCGATCAGGCGGTCGCGGCTCACCGAGTAGAGGCACAGGATGGCGACGGTAAAGGCCAGGATAATGGCGCAGCTCAGGCTTACGATCTTGGTCGACAGCTTCATGCGTCCGAACATGCAGTTACTCCTAAGGATTTCGGGTCAGAGGGTCAAATCAGGCGACAGCCGATTCTTTCTTGCCCATCAGTTCAACAAAGTGGCCCACGTCGAGGATGAGGCAGACTTCCCCGTCGCCGAGGATGGTGCAGCCCGAGAACCAGCGCACGTTGCCGATATAGTCCGAGAGGCCCTTGATGACCGTCTGCTGCTGGCCCAGGATCTCGTCGACGAACAGGGCGATCCCCCGGTCCTGGTACTCCAGGACGATGAGAATCCCGTCTTCCAGGCGGTCGGAGTCGGGCGTCTTGTCCAGCACCTTGTGCAGCCGGGTGACGGGGAAGAAGCTCTCCCGCACCCGCACAAGCTCTTCGCCGTCGGGGGTGGTGGTGATCTGGTCCGCCTCCGGGCGGAAGGCCTCGCGGATCGCCAGGGTCGGCACGATGCACTTGGTGTCGGCGACCCGGACCATCATGCCGTCGATGATCCCCAGGGTCAGGGGGATGCGCAGGGTCAGGCGGGTTCCGAGGCCCGGCTTGCTGTGGACCTCGATCTTGCCCTTGATCTTGTCCAGGTTCTGCTTGACCACGTCCATCCCGACCCCCCGGCCGGAGATGTCGGTGATCTGGTCCGCCGTGGAGAAGCCGGGCTGGAAGATGAGGTTGTAGATCGCCTTGTCGCTCATGTCGGAGCCGTCCCCCTCGACCAGGCCCTTGGCGATCGCCTTCTCCAGGATCTTGTCCCGGTTCAGGCCGCGTCCGTCGTCCTCGATGGTGATCCAGACCTCGCCCTCCTCGTGGCGGGCGGCGAGGCGCACCGACCCCTTCTCCGGCTTGCCGAGCCGAAGGCGCTCCTCCGGGGGTTCGAGGCCGTGGTCCATGGAGTTGCGCATCAGGTGGACGAGGGGGTCGGTGATGGTCTCGATGACCGTTTTGTCCAGTTCGGTCTCCTCGCCGGAGAGCTGCAGCTCCACCTTCTTGCCCGATTTGATCGAGAGGTCGTGCACCAGGCGCAGCATGCGCCGGAACAGGCCGGTGACCGGAATCATGCGGATCGACATGGCCAGCTCCTGCAGCTCGCGGACGATCTTGCTCATCTGCTGGCCGGCCCGGGTGAAGCTCTCGACCTCGAGGTGCTCCATCTCGGGGTTGTGGATCAGCATGTTCTCGGCGATGACCAGCTCGCAGATGAGGTTGATCAAAACGTCCAGCTTTTCCAGGTCGACCCGGATGTCGTTGCGCTTGACCGCCTGGGCCGGTTTCTTGTTCGCTCCGGCAGGGCCCTTGGACGGCGGGGTTTTCTTCTGCTGCTGCAGTGCCTTCTCCACCTTCTGGGGGTCGGTGGCGCCCATGTCCACCAGCAGCTCGCCGATCGGCTTTTTCTGCAGGGCGATCGCCGACTGGACCGCTTCGGCGCAGACCGTCCCCTGTTCGACGAGGATCTCTCCGAGCAGCTGGGGCGGACGGTCCTCCCCGGCCGGGGCCTCGGCCGGCGGCAGCAGCGCCTGAAGGCGCTCGAGGTGGTCGGAGAGGTTTTCGATCTGGCCGGCGCCGCCCCGGGAGAGGTCGGCCACGGCGGCCTGCAGCAGGTCGACGTTGGCCAGGAGCAGCTCGGCCGGGTTCGCGACGCTCAGGGGCGCTCCCGATTTGCAGACCTCCAGGATCGTCTCCATCATGTGGCTCAGGCGCTCCAGGGCACCGTAGCCGAAAAAGCCGCAGTTTCCCTTGAGGCTGTGGATGTTCCGGAACAGGCTGCCGAAATCGACCGCCTCCGGGTTCTCGGTCCACTTCAGGAATTCCTGCTCCACCCCCTGCAGCAGTTCGTCCGCTTCCTGGACGAAACGCTCCACCATGTCCGGGGTGACCAGGGAGGCGGGATCGTCGAGGGCGGCCTGCTTCGGGGGCGATTCTTCGGCGGCGGGGGCCGGTCCGGCGGCCGCCGCGGCGAGGGCCTGCCCGGCGGCCTCCTCCAGGGATTTTGCGAGGATCTCGGCCGGTTCGGCCATGCCCTCGTCGTTGCCCTGTTCTTCCACCTGTTCAAGGGCCTCCTTGGCAAAGTCGCTGGATTGGCACAACCAGTCGACGTGCTCCGGCTTCAGCAGGATCTTTCCGGAGCGGACCAGGTCGAGAAGGCTCTCGGCGGCGTGGGAGACGCGGGCGATGTGGTTCAGGTCGAGGAACCCCGCGCTTCCCTTCATGGAGTGGAAGAGGCGGAAGATGGCGTTGATGGTCTCCCCGTCGCCGTTGGTCATTTCTAATACCCGGCAGTTGCGGCACTCCTGGCCGGAGGCGGCGGCGTGGCAGGTGGCCGTGCCTTCGCCGATGTTGCCGACCTGCAGCCAGCAGGGGAAGTCGAGTTGCCGCCCGAGGCGGGGGCAGTCCGATTGGCTGCAGCCCATGGCTTCCCAGCAGTCGACTTTTTGACAGCTTTGCCCCAGCTCGATGATGGTCGGTTCGAGCTGGTCGATCATGTCGCGGCTTTCCTGCACGAATTCCCGGATGATTTCCATTTGATCATCAAACATCTGATCGCTCATTGTAGATATGCCTCGCAGCGGTTAATCGGGGTGGAACGACAGTGGCGTTTCTCTTCTTCGGCTTGGAAGACGCGATTCTTTAACGCTAATTTGGCCCCCGCAAGGAAGGCGGCTGGGGTCACCCGTTGCAGGTTGTGAACCAAATCGACTCGTCGGCCCGGCTCCGGCCGGCCGGGGGGCTGTGCCCCGGGGAGACCGAAGGCAAAGGGCGGGCCGTTCTGAAAAAGTCGGAGATCCGGCGTTTTGGGTCCTTCCCCTCGCAGCGGAGCCGGCCCGTTTCGGTGAGCCCGAAAGAGGGGAAATCTTTTTTGGAAAAGGAATCTTTCCTCCGGGGATGGCTGGCCCATGTCGGAGGGCGCACTGTCAAAACGGTGACCGCCCGGGCCGGGTCGGGCAATGGGGCCGAAGCGGGACAGGCCTTTGAAAGGAAAGGGGAAACAGGCGCCGGGGAGGGGCCGCCGGAGGTTTGGCATGGAACTGGCAGAATTTGCCGGAGCAGAGACACACGCATCACGGGAGTTCATCATGCTGCGCCAATGGATCATCACCGGATTGCTGCTCGTCACGACCCTGGCCCCGGCCGCCGGGGCCGCGGACGAGATCGTTCTGCGCGGCATCTCCAAGGAGGAGTCTCCCCGGGCGACCACGCTTGGTCTCGATCTGTCGGTCCTGCCCCGCTATGAAGTCGAGACCTCTGGTCAAAGAGTTGACCTGTTTCTGTTCGGGGCTTCGGCCCTGCCCGACCTGGCCTCGCTCCCCGAGGACGGGCAGGTCATCAAGATTCTTCTCGGGCAGCAGCCCGGCCGGGTCATGGTCTCCTTCCTGTTCCGGCGAGTTCCAAAGAGGGTCGAAGTGGTCACCACCGAGAAGCCTCCTCGGTTCGAACTCGAGATCGCCTGGGGCGAAGGGGGCTCCCGCCCCGCCCTGGCCATCGGACGTGGCGGCCGTCCCGCAATCCTCCCCGGCGATGGCGCCATGAAGTTCATGGCCTCTTCCGAGGCGATGGACTGGAAGGGTTTTTTCGCCTCCTTCGAGACACCCCTCGAATACGGCATCGCCCCCCGTTTCTCGCTGCCGGCTCTTCCCGAAATCAGCTACCACCCGCTCCATGACGACCGCTGGGGGCAGTCTCTCGCCTCGGCCGTGGATGCATCGAACCGAGGGGCCTGGCAGGAGGTGCGGGGTCTGCTGCAGGCCGTTCCGGAGGACGCCCTGATGGGGGCCGACCGGGAGGTCTGCCTGGCGCTGCTCGGCGAGGCCCTGGTCCGCACCGGCGCACCGGAGCCGCCCCGGGCTCTGGAGGAGCTGCGGCGCGATTTTCCCGCCTCCGCCCTGCTCGAGAGAGCGGCCTACCTCGACGCCGTGGCCATCGCACGCTGCGGAGATACCTACGCCGCTTCCTGCGCTCTCGAGTCCTTCGGGGAGGCCGGGGGCAGGGGCGGTTTCTACTGCGCCCATGCCGCCCTGCTTCAAGCGGAGATTTCCCTGGCTCAGGGGCGTCCCGAGGAGGCCCGGCCCTGGCTGGAGACCCCCCGGCCGGAAAGCCTGAATGAGCTGTTCCGCCTGCGCCGAGCCGATCTGCTGTACGCCGCCGGGAGCTGGTCCGAGGCATTGGAAATCTACCGGGGCCTGGAGGGTGCGGACCGGCTTTGGGGGGATCATCCGTCCTCCCGCGCCGGTTTCGCCGAGGCCCTCTTTTTGGAAGGGGCTTACGACCAGGCCGAGGCGGTCTTCAGGGGGCTGGCCTGCGAGCCCGGTCTCGAGAACTCCCGAGGCCTCCTCCTGTTCGCCTCGGCCCGCTGTGCCTTGCGCGCGGGGCAGGAGCGCAGGGCCCTGACCGAGTTCGCCGCCCTGCGCAACGACCATCCCGACTCGGAAGGGGGGCTGAGGTCCTGGCTGACGATACTTGACCTTCGCATGGCCGCCGGCGACGATCTCGGCGCCCTCTGGGCGAGCAGGCAGTACGGAAGCCTCGCCGAGAAGATTCCGGGCCGCCGCCTGCAGGAGGAGGCCGCCTTCAAGGCGGCCCTGGCCACGTGCCTGGAGGGGGACCGGGTCGCCGGCCTCGAACTTTTAAATAGTTTCCGGCGACGCTTCGGCTCCGGTGCCCTGCAGCAAGAGGCGAACGCCCTGCTGGCCGAGACGCTTCCCGCCGCGGTGGAGGAGCTCCTGGAGCGGGGCGAGGATCTGAAGGCCCTGGCCCTGGTGGAGAAGAACCGTTCGCACCTGGTCCACAGCTCTTTCAGCCCCGACTTTTTCCTCGCCCTCGGAGAGTCCTTCGCCCGGGTCGGGCTGCTGGAGAAAGCGGCCAACCTCTATCGCCAGCTTCTCGACGGGTCGGACAGCATCCCGGGGGAAGAACGCTTCTATCTGCCCCTGGCCCAGGTCCTTTTCGAGATTAACGATTTCACCCGGGCAGCCCGCTATGCCGCACGCTACCTGGAGCGCTTCGCCGGCGGCGAGCAGGACAGGGCCCTGCGCCTGTTGCAGGGACGCGCCCTCCTCGCTCTGGATCGTCCGGAGGAGGCGGCCCGGGCCCTGCTGGGCGGCGAGCTCTCCCCGTCCCGCGAGGCCCTGCTGCTGGCCGGGCAGATTTTCTTCGAGGATCAGGATTTCGCCTCTGTCGAGGAGTGCCTCTCGCGGATCGGGAGCGGCGGGGGCGACGACGGCCCCGGGCCTCTCTACCGCTACTGGAGGGGGGAGGCCTTGTTCCAACTCGGGCGTGGCGAGCAGGCCCTGGCTCACTTCGAACGGCTTGCAGAGAGCGGGTTGCTGGCCGACCAGGCCCGCTACCGCAGTGCCCAGATTCATCTGGCCGCAGGGCGGGTCGAAGAGGGACTTAACATTCTGCGGCGCCTGGCCGAAGAAGGTAAAAGCCCCCGCTGGCAGAGCATGGCCGGAGAACGGCTGCGTCTGGCCGAGCTGGGGAGCCCCTCGGCCGGGCTTGCCGACAACCCTTAGTGCAGAGGATGGAGATGCCGAAACTGCCCCTGTTCGATCGCACCACCGCCCTGCTGGGCAAGGTCCTCGACTTGCGGACCCGGAACCAGCAGGTGATCTCGTCCAATATCGCCAATGTCGACACCCCGGGCTACGCCCCGGCCCGCCTCGAGTTCGAGGAGGGCCTGCGCCGGGCCATGGGCAAGGGCGGGCAGGCCCTGGCCACCACCCGGCCGGAGCACCTCAAGGGCGGCGGAAGCCTCGAGGCCGCCCAGGCCCAGGTCCTGAGGTCCCGGGACCGGACCGGCCTCGGTGACCGCAACGGGGTCGACGTCGATCAGGAGATGATCGCGCTGGCCGAAAATCAGATTCTATATGAGGCGGCAACCCGCATGATCAGCAAGAAGCTGGCCCTGCTCAAGTACGTCGCCCAAGACGGCAAATAAGGGAGTCTCGCCATGGATATCTTCTCGTCCCTGAAAATCAGCTCCTCGGCCCTGCGCGCCCAGCGCACCCGGCTCAACACGATCAGCTCCAACCTGGCCAATATCGAAACGACCCGCACCCCCGAGGGCGGTCCCTACCGCAAGCGGGAGGTGGTCTTCCAGAGCAGCGCGGGGTCTTTCTCCGAGCGCCTCGACCGGAGCATGCGCGGGGCGGTGCAGGGCGTGGAGGTGGCCGAAATACGGACCAGCTCCGCGCCGCCCAAGATGGTCTACGATCCCGGCCATCCCGATGCCGACGACAAGGGTTTCGTGGCCATGCCCAACGTCAACCTGCTTGAGGAGATGGCCGACATGACCGGCGCCGCCCGGGCTTACGAGGCCAATGTCACGGCGGTCAAGTCGGCCAAACGCATGGCGCTAAAGGCGCTCGAGATAGGAAGGTAGGTTAAGCCATGAAAGACATCACCCTCGTCTCCCATCTGAAGTCCCTCGCCCCGTCCCAGGCGGCGGCGCGCCCCGCTGCGGGAGGGACCGGTTTCGCCGAGGCCCTGAAATCAGCCGTCTCCGAGGTCAACCGCTCGCAGGTGGAGGCCGATGGAGCCGTCCAGAGCCTGCACACCGGAGACGGTCAGAACATGCACGACGCCATGATCTCCCTGGAGAAGGCGGATATCTCCCTGCGCATGATGGTGCAGATGCGCAACAAGGTCCTTGAGGCCTATCAGGAAGTCATGCGGATGCAGGTCTGAGCGATCGACATCATTTCGAACGGAACTAGGAACATTCGAGAGGAAATTCTTCGATGGCGGAAGACATCAAGAACCAAGAGGGTTGGAAAAATCTGGTCGACACGATCAAGGCGTGGCCCCTGCCGCGCAAGCTGGCCCTGGCCGTGACGGCCCTGGCCTGCCTGGCGGGTTTCGCGGTGATCGGCCTGCAGGCCGGAACGCCCGACTACCGGCTGCTCTACGGCGGGCTCGCCGAGGAGGACGCGGCAGAGGTCGTGGCCTGGCTCAAGGAGAGCAAGACCCCCTACCGCCTGGAGGATGCGGGA
Source organism: Desulfuromonas sp. (assembly GCF_002868845.1). Lineage (NCBI taxonomy): Bacteria > Pseudomonadati > Thermodesulfobacteriota > Desulfuromonadia > Desulfuromonadales > Desulfuromonadaceae > Desulfuromonas > Desulfuromonas sp. The sequence continues at coordinate 41,719 of NZ_PKUB01000025.1, read as the reverse complement.
CGCTCCATCCACATCCCGGCGGACCTGGTCTACGAAAGCCGCCTGGCGCTGGCCGGCGCCGGCCTGCCCCAGGGGGGCGGGGTCGGCTTCGAGATCTTCGACCAGACCAGCTTCGGCATCACCGACTTCGCCCAGAAAATCAACCTTCAGAGGGCCCAGCAGGGCGAACTCTCCCGCACCATCGCTTCGCTGGCGCCGGTCGAGGCGGCCCGCGTACACCTGGCCCTTCCCTCCAAGCGGCTCTTCAAGGAGCAGCAGAAGGAGGCCACCGCATCGGTCATTCTCAAGCTGGCCGTCGGCCGGGAATTGAAGGAGGACCAGGTCCAGGGCATCGTGCACCTGGTGGCCGGCAGCATCGAGGGGCTGCCCCCCGAAAACATCACCGTGATCGACGCCAGCGGGCGGGTTCTGACCAAGAGGTTCCAGGAGGAGATGGTCGGCTCGGCTACCCCGGGCATGCTGGAGTACCAGCAGACCCTGGAGGGACGCCTCGAGAGCCGCGCCCAGGCCCTGCTCGACCGGGCCCTGGGACCGGGCAACTCCCTCGTGCAGGCCACCGCGACCGTCGACTTCTCCCAGCAGGAGATGACCGAGGAGACCTACGACCCCGAGGCCACCGTGGTGCGCAGCGAGCAGAGCAGCCGCGAGAAGTCCGGCTCCGAGTCCTCCGGCGGGGTCCCCGGGGTCGAGTCCAATCTTAACCAGGAGGGCGGTTTCGCCGCGTCGGTTCCGACCTCCCGCAACGAAGAGACCGTCAACTACGAGGTCAGCAAGGTGGTCAGCCGCAAGGTCTTCCCGGTGGGCACCCTGAAGCAGCTCTCGGTGGCGGTCCTGGTGGCCGACCGCCGGGTGCCTGCAGCCGAGGGGGGCGAGGGCGGCGAGACCGCCTGGGCGCCCCGCAAGGAAGAGGAGCTGGCCTCCATCGAGAGCATGGTTCGCAGCGCCCTGGGGCTCGACGCCGGCCGGGGCGATCAGCTCGAAGTCGTCTCCATGCCCTTCGAAAACATCTTCGAGCACGCCCTCGTCCCCGAGCCGGAGACCGCGGGCGCCCTGGAGCGCTGGCTGCCCGCTCTCAAGTACGGCCTCCTGGCTCTGAGCGTGGTCCTGCTCTACCTGCTGGTGGTCCGGCCTCTGGTCCGCTCGATGCGCAGCGAAGATGTGGAGGAATCTCCGATGAAGACCGTGGAAGAGCTCGAGAAGGAACTGGAGGGGCAGATGGCGGGTCAGCAATCCCTGCCCGAAGTGCCCCAGGATCCGCTGTTCGACCTGCGCGAGCAGGTGATCAACGAGCACCGTCCCTTCGCCCAGATCATCAAGGGCTGGCTCAAGGAGGGCTGAGACATTGGACACGAACCAGCTGGCCCGTCTGTCGGGCGTTGAAAAGGCCGCCATTCTCCTCCTTTCCCTCGGGGAGGAGGCGACGAGCAAGATCTTCGAGGATCTGGACGATCCCGAGGTGCGCATGATCAGCCGCTGCATGATGGGGCTCGACCACGTCCCCGAGCACATCTCCAAGCAGGTCCTCGACCTTTTCGAGAAGACCCGCGAGGAGTACGCCGGGATCTTCGTGCGGGGCGACGAATTCGTTCGGAAGGCGATCTCCAAGGGGGGCAACGACCAGCGCAAGACGATGCTCCTCGAGCAGCTCGCCGCGGGGCCGAGCTTCCGGCCCCTGGAGACCATCGCCATGATGCAGCCGCGCATGGTCGCCAGCCTGCTGGAGAACGAGCATCCCCAGACCGTCGCCCTGATCCTTTCCACTCAGACTCCGGAGCACACCAGCAAGATCATCGAGTATCTGCCCGAGGAGCTCAAGGGGGCGGTTATCCACCGCATCGCCAGGATCGAGAAGGTCTCCCCGGAGGTTCTCAATCAGATCGAGGAGTCCCTGCGCCACGAGATCGGCCTGATGGTCAACCGGGAGCAGCAGCAGGTCGGCGGGGTCGACAAGGTGGTCGATATCCTCGGGCGCCTCTCCAAGGGCAAGGACCAGGTCATCCTCGAGGAGATGGAGGATACCGATCCTTCCCTGGCCGACGAGATCCGCAAGAAGATGTTCACCTTCGAAGACCTGATCTTCATCGACGACCGGGGCCTGCAGTCGATCCTGCGGGAGATCAACAACGACACCCTGGTGATGGCGATGAAGACCGGGACCGACGAGATCAAGGCCAAGTTCTTCTCCAACATCTCCAGCCGGGCCGCCGAGATGATCCAGGACGACCTGGAGGCCATGGGCCCGGCGCGCCTGGAGGACGTGGAGACGGCCCAGCAGGAGATCGTCCAGGTGGCCCTCAAGCTCGAGACCGAGGGCAAGATCGTCATTCCGGGAAGAGGGGTCAACGATGTCCTTGTCTAGGGTCTACAAGGGAAGCAGCGTTTCGGGGCTGCGCAGCATGCATTTCGAGGAGTTCGGGACCGCGGCCGCGGGGCAGCACTCCCCCGCCCCGGCGGCCGATGCCCCCGGCGGCTTCTCCAGCCTCTGGAAGGATGAGGCGGACCCGGCCGGGCCGGTCCCCGCCGAAGCGCTTCCCGAGAACCCGCCGGAGGAGAGCCTGCCGGAGGAACCCGCCGGGAACTCTTCGGCGGCGCCCGATCTCTCCGCAGGACAGCCCGCCAAGGCGCCCGACGTTGACCATGAACAGCAGCTGGCGGCGGCATTCGCCAGCGGCAGGCAGGCCGGCATCGAGCAGGTCGAGGAGCGCATGGACGACCTTGCCCAGGCCTTCGGCACGGCGCTCGAGGAGATCAGCCGGCTGCGGGAGACCCTGCTGAAGAACAGCACCCGGGACATGGTGCGCCTGGTGATGGCGGTGGCCGAGCAGGTCATTCACTGCGAGGTGACCGCCAACCCTGAGGTCGTCCTGGGGGCGGTCAAGGGGGCCCTGCAGGCGTCCCTCGGCTGCGACGAGCTGCAGGTTCGGGTCAACGCCGAGGACTACGCCCTGCTCACCGAAAAGAAGCCCCTCTTCCTGGCCAGCATCAGCGGCCTGAAGAACATCGTCTTCGAGGCCGACCCGGCGGTCGCCCGGGGCGGCTGCCTGGTCGAATCGGAATTCGGCGAGGTTGACGCGACCATCGCCAGCCAGACGGAGGAAATCCGTCAGAACCTTCTCAAGGGAATTCTCGCAGCGTAATGGAACATCTCGTCAGCCAGGTCAAGGATCTCAACACCCTGCGGGTGCGGGGCAAGGTCACCAACATCGTCGGGCTGGTGGTGGAGGGGCACTGCCCCGAGGCCTCGGTGGGCACCATCTGCGAGCTGACCCCCCGGGACGGCAGTTCGCCGGTGGTCGCCGAGGTGGTCGGTTTCCGCGACTCCCGGGCCCTGCTCATGCCTCTCGGGGAGACCCGCGGGCTGGGACCGGGTTGCCTGGTCGAGGTCTGCAGCACCAGCCCCACCCTTCCGGTCGGCGACGCCATGCTCGGGCGGGTGGTGGACGCGATGGGGCATCCCATCGACGGCCTCGGCCCCCTGCGCTGCGACGCCGAGCGCTCCCTCTACGCCCTGCCTCCCGGCCCCATGGAGCGGGATAAAATCGAGCAGCCCCTCGACCTCGGGGTGCGGGCCATCAACAGCCTGCTGACCTGCGGAATGGGGCAGAGGATGGGGATCATGGCCGGCTCGGGGGTCGGCAAAAGCGTTCTGCTCGGGATGATGGCCCGCAACGCCCGGGCCGACGTCAACGTCATCGCTCTCATCGGCGAGCGAGGCCGCGAGGTGCGCGAGTTCATCGAGCGCGACCTGGGCCCGGAGGGGCTGGCCCGATCGGTGGTGGTCGTGGCCACCTCCGACCAGTCTCCCCTGCTGCGCATGCGGGGGGCCTTCGTGGCCACCACCATCGCCGAACATTTCTGCGCCCGGGGCCAGTCGGTGCTGCTGATGATGGACTCGGTGACCCGCTTCGCGATGGGCATGCGCGAGGTGGGGCTGGCCATCGGCGAGCCCCCCACGACCAAGGGCTACACTCCCTCTGTCTTCGCGACCCTTCCCAAGCTCCTGGAGCGGGCCGGCAGTTTTCGGGGGGCGGGGAGCATCACCGGCCTCTACACCGTGCTCGTGGAAGGGGACGACATGAACGAGCCGGTGGCCGATTCGGTCCGTTCCATTCTCGACGGGCACATCGTGCTCTCGCGGGACCTGGCGGCCCGCAACCACTTTCCCTCCATCGACGTCCTGACCTCGGCCAGCCGGGTGATGCGGGACATCGTTACGCCGGAGCACCTTCAGTTGAGCGGCCAAATCCGGGAGGTCCTTGCGACCTACCGGGAGGCAGAGGACCTGGTCAACATCGGGGCCTACGCCAAGGGGAGCAACCCCAAGATCGATTACGCCCTGACCAAGATCGATCCGATCACCGGATTTCTGCGTCAGGGGATGGACGAGTGGGTCGACCTGCCCTCGACTCAAAGTCAAATGGAGGCCCTTTTCGCCTGAGCGTCGGGGGGCCGTTGTGTAGACAAGGAAGGACGAGAGGACGATGGAACGATTCAAACTTCAGCCGGTTCTGGATTACCGTCAGAACCTTGAGCATCAGGCCCGCCAGCAGCTGGCCGAGGTCTTGGCCAGGGAGAGCGAGTTGCGCCTGGCGATCGAGCGGGAGCGGGACAACCTCGAAGGCCTTTACGCCGAACTGATCGACCGCCAGCGGCAGGGGATCGGCTCCCCGGAACAGTCTCTCTTTCAGACCAGCATCGGCCAGCGCCGGGCGACCCTGCGGGAGCTGACCCGCCGCCTCGATGAGGTGGGAGGCGAGGTGGAGGCGAGGCGGGACGCCCTGCGCGAGGCGGGCAAGGAAAAACGCCTCCTGGAGAAGCTCAAGGAGAAACGGGAGCTGGAGTGGCAGCAGCGGCTGCGCCACAAGGAGACCCTGTTCCTGGACGAGGTCGCCCTCAGCAGTCTCAACCGGTGAGCGCATGATGATCCCGCGACGCCCAATCATGCTCGGTGCCCTGCTGGTGCTGCTCTGCCTGTCCCCGCCGGGAGCCGTCGCCGTCGATCCTCCCGGGACCGGGGAGGCCGGGACGGAGCTCGGCTCGGTGGAGGAGCGGCGGCTGCTCTCCTCGCTGCGCCAGGAGCGCGTCAGGCTCCAGGCCGCATACGAGGAGAAGGAGAAAAGTCTCGCCCTGGAGCGCGAAGAGCTAAAGTCCCTGGGTGCGGAGGTCGATAAGAAGCTGGAAGAACTTCAGGGGCTGCACCAGGAACTGCGCCGGCTGTTGGCAGAGAGGGACGAGGCCCAGGCCCGGCGGATCAAGGAACTGGCCCAGATGTACGAGAAGATGGAGCCGCAGCAGGCCGCCGCCCTCCTGGAGGACCTGGAGGAAGACCTGGCCATCGGGATCCTCGCCAGGCTCAAGAGAAAGTCGGCGGGACGGCTCCTGAACGCCATGGACAAGGAGAAGGCCGGCCAGCTCAGCGCAGCCTACTCCCTGACCGAAACCGATTGAGATTCGATTTCCCGCAAGGGATGATTTCCCAAAGAAAGGAGGTGAAAAACATGCACATCGTACCGATGCAGATGGACGAAATGTTCTCTCCGGTTGCGACTGCGCGGCAGGGAGTCCCCACAGGCGGGGACATCTCGGCTTTTGCCCGGCTTCTCGGGCAGGGCGAGGCTTTTTCGGCTCAGCCCGCGCCGCAGGGGGATGCAGGCGGGTTGTCCACGGGCAAGGCCAGGGCCTTTCTCGACCGGTTGATGGCCCGCGGGGAGGTTCCCGCCGGCTTCCATCCGGGGACGGAGGGTGTCCCGGCGTCTTTTGAAGGAGAGCAGTTTTCCGTCTTCGGCAAAGATCCCGAAGCGGACGCTGCCTCCGAGCAGGAAACCATCCATGCTCTTCTCCACGAAGGAGGCGGGGAGCAGGCCCGGCCTGAAGCCCCGGAGGCTCTCCTCGGCACCCAGGCGCTCGCCGCCGTACTTCCGGAGCGGGCCATTGAACAGCCGGTCCGGCCGTCCGAACTCTCCGGCGCCGAAGGGCGATCGCCGGCCGAGGCACCCCGGGCGCCTTTGTCCGATTCGGGCAGGGGGATCCTCGATCCCGCGGGGGCGGACGCGGCGATGCAGGCCAAAGCGCCAGGCTCGCCCGCATTGCCGGCAACAGGTCCTGTCCAGGAGCGTACCGTTTCGCCGGTTTCCGTTCAGGGGCCGGAGAACACCACTCCCGGGCCGGTTCCGGGCGAAGGGCAACGGGGCTTCGGGGACGCGGCTTTGCGCAGCGCTGAACCTCTTCTTTCCCCGGTCGCAACCGCCTCCGGGGAGTCCTCGACCCCTTCTGCCCCCCAGCCCGCAGCGGCCACGTCCGCCGAGGGGATGGTTCCTCCGGTCCGGCAGAGCATGCAGCAGGATCCGGTCTCCGCCCAGGCGGCCGTCCGGCCCCTTCCGCAGCTGAATGTCGCGAACGTCTCTCAGGCCTCTGCGGCCGAGCCGGTCGCGGCGATTCCGGTCGCGCCCGCCGACAAGGGGGTTCTCCGGGGGGGCTCGCAGGAGCCCGTCGCCTCGCGCAGGAACGGAGCCGGGGGCGAAACCCGGGCCGCTTTCTCCGATGCCCGTTTCGGGGAAATCCTCGGCGGCAGGAGCGCAGCAACTCCCGCCCCTGTCCCGGAGCCCGGGACGGCGAATATGGCGGCCTTCTCCGCCGAGTCGGAAGTTTCGGCTTCGCCGACGGACCGGCCTTCGCTCACGGGGGTCGAACCCGAGATCGCAACAGGCATCAAGGACGCTTCGGCGCCCCAAAACCTGGCGATCCCGGCTTCCGGGGCCGCATCCGGGCGGGCCACCGAAGGGGTGGAAGCCGCTGCCAAGACGGCACCGGCCGTCTCCTCCGAGCCCTCCGCGGCCCAGACGGCAGAGGCCAAGGTCCTCGATCAGGTCATCGATCGACTCTCCGTCAACCCCGGCGAGCGGACCAGCCGGATCTCCATGCGCCTGCACCCCGAGGAGCTGGGCCAGCTGAAGCTCGACCTGACCATGGAGAAAGACGGACTCCGGGCCCACTTTCAGGCCCAGAGCGCCGAAGTGCAGGAGATCCTCGAGCGGCACCTGCCCAGGCTGAGGGAAGCCCTTCAGCAGCAGGGTTTGGCGCTGGAGGAGGTCCGGGTCAGCGTCGATTCCGGCGCAGACGGCGGCCGCGGCTCCTCCCAGGACCCCCGTCAGCCCTGGAGCGCTCCCCGTACGGCCGCCACGGCGGCGTCATGGCAGGGCGAGGGTGACGGCGGGGAGGATCAGCCCCGGCAAATAACGGCAGCAACCGAAGGCGGGCTCAGCCTGCGCATCTAGAAAGCAAAGGAGGTGAGATAAAACCATGACAGATATTTCTGAACTCAGTCCTATAAACTCCTTCTCCGCTCCGATGACTTCGCTGGAGGAGCAAAACCTGGGCAAGGACGATTTTCTCAATCTCCTCGTGGCCCAGCTGCAGAACCAGGACCCTCTCAATCCCTCGGACCCGACCGAGTTCACCGCCCAGCTGGCCCAGTTCAGCTCTCTCGAGCAGCAGTTCCAGATGAACGACAGCCTCGGGCAGATGGCCGTCATGAGCGCCGACATGGAGCGGCTCTCGGCCATGGGCCTGATCGGCAGGGATGTGGTCTCTTCGAGCGGCGTTCTGGACTACGGGGGAGGGGACGTGACCCTCGGCTACCAGCTCGAAGGGGGAGTGACCGACGCCCAGATGTGCCTGGTGAACGAACTCGGCGCCACGGTGGCGAGCATGAACCTTTCGGACCTCTCCGCCGGCGAGCACTATTTCACCTGGAGCGGGCGGGACGACAGCGGCCAGGTGATTCCGGCGGGCCGGTACGGCATTGAAGTCCGGGCCATGCAGGGAGACGAGCCCGCAGTGGGGGCCGCAGCCCTGGTCAAGGGCCGGGTGGCGGGGGTCGACTTCAGCCCCTCCGGCAGCCTCCTCGTCACCGACGCCGGCGAATTTCTTCTTAACGACGTCATTCACGCAACGGAAGGCTGATCATGAGCGACAACATGCCGATAATCGGCCGGCCGATCCTGCCCCCGGGGCAGACGCCTCCGGGCCCGTCCCGCGGCAAGGCCCCTTCGTCGGGACCGAGCTTCGACCAGGTCCTGAACGGCCAGATCCAGAGCCCGGCCCTGCGCTTCTCACGCCACGCCCAGGAACGCCTGGTCAGCCGCGGCATCGATCTCGGCACAGAGCAGATGGCCCGGCTCGAGAGCGCCGTGGACCAGGTCGGCGCCAAGGGCGGCCGGCAGTCCCTGGTGATGCTCGACGGCACCGCCCTGGTGGTGAGTGTCAAAAACCAGACCGTGGTCACCGCGGTCGATCAGAACAGCCTCAAGGGCAACGTCTTCACCAACATTGACAGCGCAATAATCGCCTAACCGAACCGGTCCTCGCAGAGGAGGTTCGCGGGCCGCCAACCGACAGAGGCGGCCCCCACCCAGGAGGATAAAAAATGGGAATCATGACTTCACTGTTCAGCGGCGTCAGCGGCCTGACCAACAACGGCAACGCCATGACCGTGATCGGAAACAACATCGCCAACAACAACACCATCGGCTTCAAGGGAGGGCGCGTCCTCTTCTCCGACCTCCTCTCCAGCCAGGTCTCCGGCTCGGGGGGCACCAGCCAGGTCGGCCGCGGGGTCGGGCTGTCGGTCGTTGACAACCTTTTCACCCAGGGGACCTTCGAGAACACCGCGAGCAACACCGACATGGCCATCGAGGGGGAGGGCTTTTTTATCGCCCAGGACCCGATCACCGGCAACGACCTCTACACCCGCGCCGGGGCCTTCCGTTTCGACGCCGGCGGCAACTTGATCACCCCCGAGGGATACCAGGTCCAGGGCTACGCCCTGAACGACGCCGGCGAGATCTCCGGTGAGCTGACCGACATCCAGGTCGACATGATGACCCTCAGTGCGCCCAAGATGACCGGCAACATGACCCTGACCACCAACCTCGATGCCGACGCCACCTACCACGGGGCCTTCCCGACTACTGACGCCAACGGCGGCTACGACCCGGTGGCCCTGAACAACGCCACCAACTACGCCACCTCCACCAACGTCTACGATTCGCTCGGCAACAGTCACCCGGTGACCGTGTGGTTCTCCAAGATGGATCCGGCCACCAATCCCCTCGAGTGGGAGTATCACGCCACCGTGGACGGCAGGGACATCGGGCTGACCAATCCCGACCCCAACGCCGATCCCGACGCCCCCTACCCGGTCGAGGTCACCACCGGAACCGTGACCTTCGACGCCGACGGCAATCTTCTTTCCCAGAACCCCGATCCCCCCATGATTCCCGGCGGCTCCCTGGCCTGGGACAACAACGCCGACCAGAACCAGGAGATCAACCTCAACTTCAACACCACCCAGTACTCGAGCGCCTCGGTGGTCATCTCCCAGTCCCAGGACGGTTACACCACCGGCAACGTGGCGACCCTCTCGGTCGACAACGAGGGCTACGTGCTCGGCAACTACTCCAACGGCCTGCCCAAGAGGCTCTTCCAGGTCGCCCTGGCCAAGTTCAGCAATCCCGCCGGCCTGGTCAAGGAGGGCAACAACATGTACGGCGCCAGCGTGGCCTCCGGCGACTCGGTCGTCGGCACCGTCGGTTCGGGCATCGGCAAGATCTTCACCAACGCCCTGGAGCGCTCCAACGTCGACCTGGCCCAGGAGTTCGTCAGCATGATCACCACCCAGCGCGGCTTCCAGGCCAGCTCCAAGATCATCACCACCACCGACGAGATGCTCAACGAGCTGATCAACCTGAAGCGGTAGACCTGAACGCAGTGCATAGCGTGTAAAGAATAGGCCCCAGGTGAGCGCACCTGGGGCCTATTTGTGCTTGGCGGGTAAAAAGTGAAATGGCGCGGCACCAATGGCCGCGCATGAATGCATGGACGTCCCCCTTGCCCCCGCATGTTTAACGCTCCGGGAGCGGAAGGCCAGATCGCCTGCGCTGAGCCCCCTTCCCGTATCCCTGCCCCGAATTTGCTAATCGATTTCCGCCGAAATGTCGAAAAGTCCTGTGAGCCCTATCGCCGCACCGGCATGAGAACGCCCCGGTTCCCTCCAGGGGGGTGACGCTGTCACCAAATCCCCGCCTGCAAGAATGGAGCAAAGGTAATGCATCAAAGCTCGTACCAGATTCTGACCAAATTCGAAGAGTTGCTGGAAAAACACTCCCAGGGCCGGAAGATCAGGATCCTCGATGTCGGCAGCTACGGCGTCAACGGAACGTACAAGGATATTTTCGCCGACAGTGAGCGCTACGACTATACCGGCCTCGATCTGGAGGCCGGCCCGAACGTCGATTACGTCCCCGACGACCCCTATAAATGGAGCGGGCTGGAGGACGGGGCCTACGATGCCGTGATCTCGGGGCAGGTTTTCGAGCATGTGGAGTTCCCCTGGCTCACCATCGCCGAGATGAAGAAGAAGCTCAAAACCAACGGCCTGATGTGCATCGTGGCCCCCTCGCGGGGCCCCGAGCACCGCTATCCCGCCGATTGCTGGCGATACTACCCCGACGGGTTCCGCGCCCTGGCCAAATGGGCCGAGCTCGAGGTTCTGGACGTCAAGACCTTTTGGGGCGCGACCGGTTTCGACGACGGCAGCGACCAGTGGGGCGACACCTACTGCGTCCTCCAGAAGCGCGTGTCGTCGGCGGCGAAGGAGCCCGTCGCCGCCCGTCCCGCCAACCGGAACAACCCCCTGAGTGCGGCAAAGAGGGGCTCCTATTATGCCTTCGCCCGGGGGGAAGCCGTCGAGGCCGTCACCGGCAATTCCCTGGCGGCGCGGAGGGTTCTCGAGATCGGTTGTTCGACGGGGGCGACCGGGAAAAAATTCAAGGAGGCCATGGAGGTCGATCATTACGTCGGGGTTGATATCTCGGAGGAGGCCGCGGCGATTGCAAAGACGAGCCTCGACCGGGTGATCACGGCCGACATCGAAAAGGTCGACCTGCAGAGCGAGTACGGCATCGCCCACGAAGACTACGACCTTCTGCTCGCCCTCGATGTCCTGGAGCACCTGAACGACCCCTGGGACGCGCTGGCCGGTCTTTCAAAGCACCTCAAGCCGGGCGGCCATGTCATCGCCTCGATTCCGAACGTGCAGAACGTCACCGTCCTTCAGGATCTGGCCCGGGGGACGTGGAAATACCAGGACGCGGGCATCCTCGACGCCACCCACCTGAGGTTTTTCACCTACGAGTCGAGCCTGGAGATGTTCGCCGGGGCGGGCTTTTCGGTCGTCAAGGTCGAGCAGATCATCAACCCGAAGCCCGATCTCTCGGCCCTGAAGGAGACCGGCAACAGTATCCAGCTCGAGAACATGTCCCTCAATAATCTTTCCCGGGAAGAGGTGATCAGGTTCTTCACCTACCAGTACCTCGTCATCGCCAGGAAAGACCCCGAGGCGGGGGGCGAAGAAGAGCTGGAGGAGGGTGCCGCCGCCGAGGCCGGGGAGGGTCGCGACTCGGCCGCGAAAGCGGAACCCTTCATCGGGGAGGACTTTACCAAAGGGCTCGTCTCGATCGTCATTCCGACCTTCAACCAGTACCGGTTCACGGAACAGTGCATCGAAAGCATCCGCAAGCATACGCCGGAGCCTGTCGAGATCGTCTTCGTCGACAACGGCTCCAAGGACGGCACCCCCAAGCGGCTGCGGCAGCTGGTGAAGGCGAACGAGAACTATCATCTTGTCGCCAACAAGAAAAACCTCGGCTTCGCCAAGGCCTGCAACCAGGGGATCTCCGCCGCCTCCGGCGAGCACATCCTCCTGCTCAACAACGACGTTCTCGTGACCGAGGGGTGGCTGTCGGGCCTGCTCGGGCACCTCGAAAGCGACCCCGACGCGGGGATCGTCGGCCCCATGACCAACAGCATCAGCGGCCCCCAGAAAGTCGTCGACGACGGCTACGACCCCGCGAATCTCGACGCCTACGCGAGGGACTTCAGGGAGGCGAACCGGCACCGCCGCGTGCCCGCCCGCCGGATCGTCGGCTTCTGCATGCTCTTCCGCCGCGAACTGGTGCAAAAGATCGGCCTGCTCGACGAAACCTTCGGCTCGGGCAATTACGAGGACGACGACTATTGCCTGCGGGCCTCCCTCGAAGGGTACCGGAACCTTATCGCCGGGGATGTCTTTATCCACCACTTCGGCAGCCAGAGCTTCATCGGCAACAACATCGACCACGGCGCCATGATGGCCCGGAACAAAAAGATCTACCGTGACAAGTGGGGCGGAGCCGACTGGCCGGAGGCGCTCAAAAAACGGCTCGTCACGGTCAACGCGGTGCTGAAGGCCGGCGAATACAGCCAGATGGGTCTCCTGGAGAAGGCCGTCGAGGCCTTTATCGAAGGGGCCAAGCACTCCCCGGAAGACCGGGCGGTCTATCGCGCCTTTGCGGAAATGCTGATCGAGAACAAGAGGTTCAAAGACGCCCTGGACGTTCTGAAAACCGTCCCCGGCGGCCTGGACGGGGACGCGAGGGGGCTCGTGCTGGCAGGCTGCTGCAGGGACGGCCTCGAACTTTTTTCCGAGGCCGAAGAGTGCGCCGACAAGGCCCTCGAGGCCGAGCCCGGCTCGGCACGGGCCCTCAACCTCAAGGGCATGGCGATCCTCCGCAGGGAGGGTGCGCCCGCCGAAGAGCTCTTTCTCCGGGCGATCGAAGCCGATCCGGGCGACGGGGAGGCGTACGCGAACCTCGGGGTGCTCAAATGGTCGACGGGGCAGCGGGAAGAGGCCCTGGGCCTTTTCGAGACGGCCTTCGTCCTCTGCCCGGGCTGCGCTGACATCGCGGGGAACTACCAGGCCGCCGCGATCGAGCTCTCCGACCTGGAGCGGGCGACCGGCCGGGTCGCCGACGCGGTCGCCCTGCACCCCCTGAACAAGCGCCTCAAATACCTCCTGATCGAATTCCTGGGACGGCGGGGGGCCCATGCCGAGGCCCTGTCCCATGCCGAGGAGGCCCTGATCGCCTTCGGCATGGACGACGACGGTCTCGGCGCCGCCCTCGAGTTGAGGGAAAAGGTCGGCGCCAAAGAGATCGGCGGCGCCGCCAAGGGCACCGTCTCGCTGTGCATGATCGTCCTGAACGAGGAGAGCCACATCGCCCGATGCCTGAGCAGCGCCGGGCCGGTGGCGGACGAAATCATCGTCGTTGACACCGGCTCCGAGGACAGGACCAGGGAGATCGCCAGGGCCTTCGGGGCGAAGGTCTACGATCACCCGTGGAACGACGATTTCTCCGAGGCCAGAAACGTCGCCCTTTCCAAGGCCTCCGGCGACTGGGTCCTGATTCTCGACGCGGACGAGGTCCTCGGGCGCTCCGACCTTGCGCGGCTGAAGGTCCTGGCCGGGAGCGAAGGGCGGGCCGCCTACGCCCTGACGACCAGGAACTACATCGGCAATATGCAGACTCTCGGCTGGCGGGCCAACGACGGCGCGTATCCCGAGGAGGCCGGCACCGGCTGGGTGCCGAGCACCAAGGTCCGCCTCTTCCCCAACGACAAGCGGGTGCGGTTCGAGAACCCGGTCCACGAACTCGTCGAAGCCTCGCTGGCCCGGGCCGGCATCCCGGTCAAGGACGCCAAGGTTCCCGTCCACCACTACGGCAAGCTGGTCAAAAAGCAGACCCTGTCCAAGGGGGAGGACTATTTCCTGCTGGGCAAAAAGAAGCTCGACGAGCAGGGGGGCGGCGAGAACGCGATCTTCGAACTCGCCGTGCAGGCCGAGGAGCTGAAAAAGTACGAAGACGCCGCAACCCTCTGGGGCCGGCTCGTCGCCCTGAAGCCGGATTCTTCGAGAGCCTTTTACGGCCTCGGCAATGCGTCCTTTTCCCTCGGCAGGTACGACGACGCCCTTGCCGCGGTCAAAAAGGCCAGGAAGCTCTCTGCCCCTTCGAGGGAAGTCTCCCAGCTCTACGTCCTGTGTGAACTCTTTGCGGGGAAGGTCGAAAAGGCCCTGCCCGTCGCCGAGGACCTGGTCGGCAAAGACCCGGATTACCCGGTCGCGGTGTGCCAGTTGATCGCGGCCCTGTGCTGTGCGGGGCGGGCCCGGGAAACGGCGGAATATTTTGAAAAACTGGGCCGAACGCGCTTCAACACCGCGGGCTATGCCTATGAACTGGCAAGCCGCCTCTTTGACCTCGGCAACCTCGCCTTCGCCGCGGCCATCCTCGAGGCCGTGGTGGACAACGGGATTTTGGACGAGAAGATCCCCGTCCTGCTTTCCAGGTGCTACAAAAGCATGGTCAAAAGCGGCGGCCGGGGAGGGCGGTGAGCCCGGAGAGGGCAAAGGGTCAATGTCCCTCTCGGGCGGGGTCCGTCGGGAAATTGACCCGAAAGGGCCGAAAGGCTTCGGAGCCTTCCCGGTCCCCGGGGGCGGGAAGACGGGCTGCGCGGACCCTTGGGGCGGTCGCGGGCGGCCGGGTTCTTTTCGCGTGCGCCTCTTAAGGGGGGCGGTTGACCCTTCCGGGGGGGCAGGGGGATGGCATCCGGGGCCGAAGGGATAAGCGGCAAAAAGAGTCTGCGCCGCATCCCGGCAGGAAAACGCCGACCGGACAAGTCAAATTCCCGACCCGAAGGGGGCCGGCCGGCAATGGCCCGGCCCCCTTCGTCCTCTTTTCTTGCGACGAAAAAATCAATAATACCGGTTCATTGCAACCTTTATCGGCCGCAGGCCAAGTCTGGCATGCGGATTGCTGATTAGGTGTGCGAGGCAGAAAACCCGAAGCCAACTTTTCTCAGATGTGCTTGCAGATGGATCTTTCGACGATTTTGGGGATCATCGCCGCTTTCGGCCTGATGATTGTCGCCATGATGACCGGCGGAGGGGTGCTCCTCTTCGTCGAACCGGCCTCCCTGGTCATCGTGGGCGGAGGGACGATAGGCGCCACCCTCGTTCACTATCCCTTCAAGGAGTTCGCCCGGGCCCTTGCGGTGGGCAAGAAGGCCTTCTTCCATCGCGACGAGCCGGCCAAGGAGACCATCGAGCAGCTCATCCGCTTCGCCACCAAGGCCCGCAAGGAGGGGATCCTGGCCCTGCAGTCGGTGATGGGGGAGGTGGAGGACACCTTCTTCCTCAAGGGGATGCAGATGGCCGTCGACGGCCAGGAGCCCGACGAGCTCAAGGTCATGCTCGACCGCGAGATCGACTATATCCAGGAGCGCCACGAGACCGGCGCCGACATCTTCATCGCCATGGGGACCTACGCGCCGGCCATGGGGATGGTCGGCACCCTCATCGGCCTGGTGCAGATGCTCCAGACGATGGACGACCCCTCCACCATCGGCCCGGCCATGGCGGTCGCCCTGCTCACAACCTTTTACGGGGCGGTGGCCGCCAACGTGGTCTGCATGCCGATGTCGGGCAAGCTCAAGAACCGTTCCCAGGAGGAGGTGCTGCGCAAGACCCTCATCGCCGAGGGGATGCGCTGCGTACTCGCCGTGGAGAACCCGCGGATCATGGAGCAGAAGCTCCATGCCTACATTCCGCCCAAGCACCGCGAGAGCAGCTTCGGGAAGAAGGACTAGGCCGTGGCCAGGAAGCCAAAAAAAGCGTCCGCCGGCGCGCCCCTGTGGATGACGACCTTCAGCGACCTGGTGACGCTCCTGCTGTGCTTCTTCGTCCTCATGCTCTCCATGGCCCGCCTCGACAAGATGAAGTTCGAGGACGCGGCCGGCTCCCTGAAGGGCGCCTTCGGCGTGCTCAAGGGGGGCGACAAGACGGACCTGCCCCGGCCCAAGGTGGTCGATTTCGTCCCCATCCAGGACGATTTCGTGACCCGGGTCTACAAGCGGGTCGCCACGGAGTTCAACCGGCTCAAAATCGACCGGCGCATCGACCTGGTCAAGGACCGCGGCGCGGTGATCCTGCGGGTCAACGAGGCGATCCTCTTCGGTTCCGGCCAGACCCGGGTCAAGCAGGAGGCCTATCCCGTGCTGCGGGACATTGCCGGGCTGATCCGCAACCTTCCCCTGCACCTGCGCATCGAGGGCCACACCGACAGTATCCGGCCGACCAGCAAGGAGATGTCCAACTGGGACATCTCGGTGGCCCGGGCCATTTCGGTCCTCAAGGCCTTTGAGAGCGAGAAGCTCCTTCCCCTCGACCGGATGTCCGCGGTCGGCTACGGCTCCCAGCGGCCCCTGGCCGCGGGCGAGAGCCCGCAGGAGAAGGCTCTGAACCGCAGGGTGGAGTTCGTTTTGGAGAGCATCGGCGGCCATCGGGAGGACCTGCCCTTCCTGATCGACGCCAAGGACCAGCTTCCCTTTTAACCAGCAAGACACCACGGAGAATCGTCGCCATGTCGGAGAACAAGGAAGAGAGCAAGGGCGCCAAGTGCAGCAAGAAGTTTCTTTTGATCATCGTGGTTGCCCTGGTCCTGGCGGTCGGGGCCGGAGTCGGCGGCTTCCTGCTCGGCTCCTCGGGCGGGGACGAGAAGGCGGCGGGCGAGGCGGCCGGCTCCGCAGAGGCTTCGCAGGATCAGGGGACCATCGGGCCCCTGGTGGGGCTGGACGACTTTATTGTCAACCTGCTCGACGAACAGGAGACCCGCTACCTCAAGTCGGCCATCACCCTGGAGCTTTCCGGTCCCCTGGTCGGGGAGGAGGTGCAGAACAGGATGCCCCAGATCAGGGACGCCATTCTGCTTCTCATCGGCAGCAAGACCTTTGGCGAACTCTACGACCTGCAGGGCAAACTGCAGCTGCGCGCCGAGCTGGTCAGCCGCATCAACGACCTGTTGAAGGCCGGCAAGGTCAAGAAGCTCTATTTCACCGAATTCGTCATCCAATAGGAACGACCTTGGAACGCATACTGAGCCAAGAAGAGATCGCCGAACTGCTGGCCGCCGTGCAGCAGGGCGATATCGAGACCGAACCCGAGCCCTCGGCGCAGGATGGCGAGCGGAAGGTCAAGCCCTTTGACCTGACCAAGACCGCCGGCTCGGGACGGGTTCCGATCCCCAACGTCGATATCCTGTTCGACGTCTTCGGCCGCAACTACGGGGTGACCCTTACCAACCGCCTGCAGCGTTCGGCGGGGATCAAGCTCGGCGGGCTCGAGTCCACCGAGTTCGAGTCCTTCACCAAGTCCCTGGCCGAGGGGGCCGCCATCGGCATCCTGCGCCTCGATCCCTTCAAGAGCGGCGGTTTGATCATTCTCGACAGCAGCCTCTCCTTCTCCCTGATCGAAATGATTCTCGGCGGTCGGCCCGAGGGCCGCGGGGGAATTCCGGGGCGCCCCATGACCACCATCGAGATGCACCTCATCCAGGGGCTGCTCGGAGGCGCTTGCGGCGACCTGCAAAAGGCCTTCCGCCCCCTCGAAAACCTCAGTGCCTCCCTGGTCAAGGTGGAGAACAACCCGCGCCTGAGCAACGTGGTCTCTCCCGACACCCCGGTGATGGTGGCCCGCTACGAAGTCGCGATCGACAAAATGGTCGGAGAGATGAGCCTCGTCCTGCCCTACGTGGTGATCGAGCCTCTGCGCGACAAGATGCGCGACGGCCTCCTCTCTCTGCCCTCCCGCGAGGGAGAGAGCTGGACGAACCGGATCGGCAGCGAGCTTTTCGAGGTCGAGGCCCAGGTCTCGGTGCAGCTCGACGAGATCGTGCTCAAGGTGAGGGATATCCTCAATTTCCAGGAAGGCGACATCATCGCCCTGGACCGCGGCCCCGACGACCCGGTGCAGGTGCAGGTGGAGGGAAAACCGAAATTCCAGGCCATGGCCGGAATCTACAAGGGCAAAAAGGCCGTGCGCATCGGCCGCAAGCTTGCCCAGGGAGCAAACGATGGAAACCACTGAACTGACCCCGAAGCAGGTCCCCGATGAGGCCCCCAAGGAGCAGAAGGAGGCACAGAACATCGAGTTTCTGCTCGACATTCCCCTGCAGGTCTCGGTCGAGGCCGGCCGCACCAGGATCCTGGTCAAGGACCTGCTGCAGATGCAGGAGGGCCATGTCATCGAGCTCGACAAGCTGGCGGGCGAACCCCTCGACCTGTACGTCAATTCCCGGCTCATCGCCCGGGGCGAGGCGGTGCTGATCAACGAGAAGTTCGGCATCCGCCTGACCGACGTGGTCAGCCCCTCGGAACGCATCGAGAACCTGGGATAGGCCGCGCCATGGGACGGATCTTCCTGCTGGCCGCTCTGGCTTTTCCCCTCCCCGCCCAGGCCGCCGCCGAGGGCGGCGACCTGTTCTCCTCGAGCCTGAAGCTGATCGCCGCCCTCGGGGTGGTGCTCGGCATCATTCTCATCCTGTACTGGGTCGGGCGCCGCGGGGTCGGCTTTCTGCCCTCGGCCAAGGGGGGCATTATCAAGGTGGTGGAGATGCGCCCCCTGGGGGCCAAGAGGTCCCTGTGCCTGGTCGAGGTGCGCGGCGAGGAATTCCTGCTGGGGCTCGGCGGCGACCGGGTCGAGCTCCTCTCGCCCCTCGGGGAGCGCTCCTCGAAGTCTTTCGACGAAGCCCTGCAGGCCCGGATGGAGGAAGGCCGATGAGGGCCCTGATCCTTCTGGCCGCGGGCCTGCTCCTGCTGCCCGGCCTGGCGGGGGCCGCGGGGCTGCCGACCATCACCCTCGGCATCGGCGAGGCCAACGGGCCCGAAGAGGTCTCCACGGCCGTTCAGATCCTCTTCGTCCTCACCGTCCTCTCGGTCGCCCCGGCGATCCTCCTGATGACCACCGCCTTCACCCGCATCGTCATCGTCCTCTCCTTCGTCCGCCAGGCCATGGGGACCCAGCAGATGCCCCCCAACCAGATCATCGTCGGGCTGGCCCTGTTCCTGACCTTCTTCATCATGGCCCCGGTCTGGAGCCAGGTCAACGAGACCGCCCTGCAGCCCTTCCTGGAGAAGGAAATCGGCCAGGAGGTGGCCCTGGAGAATGCCCTGGGGCCGATCCGCGAGTTCATGTTCGCCCAGACCAAGGAGCAGGACCTGGGGCTGCTGATGAACGTGGCGGGCCTGGAGCAGCCCGAGGACCGGGACGACGTGCCGACCATGACCCTCATCCCCTCCTTTATGCTCTCCGAGCTGAAGCGGGCTTTCCAGATGGGGTTCCTCGTCTACATCCCCTTTCTGGTGATCGACATGGTGGTGGCCTCTGTGCTCATGGCCATGGGCATGATGATGCTCCCGCCGCCGATCATCTCCCTTCCCTTCAAGCTGCTCCTCTTCGTCCTGGTGGACGGCTGGGACCTGGTGGTCGGGTCCCTGGTGCAGAGTTTTTACTAGGCAGAAGCCAGGAGCCGGAAGCCAGAAGCAAGGTGAAAACACCTGAATTCGCGGCTTCTGGATTCCGGCTTCCGGATTGAGAGGTTTCCCCCCATGACCCCGGAATTCGTTGTCGATATCGGCCGCAAGGCAGTGGAGATGGTTCTGCTCCTGGCGGCCCCGATGCTTCTGTCCGCCGTCGTGATCGGCCTGATGGTCAGCATCTTCCAGGCCGCCACCCAGATCAACGAGCAGACCATGACCTTCATCCCCAAGATCGTGGCGGTGCTGGTCTCGCTGATCCTCTTCGCCCCCTGGATGATCCAGAAGATGCTGGCATTCACCCACGGCATCCTCGAAAACATGGTTTCCCTGGGCGGCTGAGGCGCATCGTGGAGCCCTTCGTCATCCCCCTCGCCAAGTTCCAGCTCTTTCTGGTGTGCGCCGCCCGGGTGGGGGCCCTGATGGCGACCCTGCCCGTCTTCGGCAGCTGCACCGCCCCGGTCCGGGTGCGCATCGGGCTGGCGGTCTTCATGGCTCTGTTGGTCTTCCCCGTGGTGGAGGGCTACCTGCCCCCTGCGGATTTCGGCCCGGGGACCCTGGCCGTGCTCGTGGTCAGCGAGACCCTCCTGGGGGTCATGGTCGGCTTCACCGCCCGGCTCGTCTTCACCGCGGTGGAGCTCGGGGGGACGATCATCGGCTACCAGATGGGCTTCGCCGCGGCCAACGTCTACGATCCCCAGAACCAGCGCCAGGTCTCCCTGGTCTCCCAGTTCCAGAACATCCTGGCGATCCTGATTTTTCTCGCCCTGGACGTCCACCACCTCTTCCTTCGAGCGATCGTGCGGTCCTACGACTTTCTGAGCCCGGGCCAGCTCGACCTGGGCGGCGGCGCGGTCCCCTTCCTGATGGGCCTGGCCGGCCAGATGTTCTCTCTCGGGGTCCAGTTCAGCGCCCCCATCCTGGCGGTGCTCCTGTTGTCGGGGCTGGTGCTGGGAATCCTGGCCCGGGTCTTTCCCCAGCTCAACGTCTTCCTCCTCTCCTTTCCCCTGAACATCGGCATCTCCCTGCTGGTCATCGGATTGACACTCCCCCTGGTGGTCTCCCTGCTCGGGCGCGAGTTCGCCGCCCTGCAGGATCGCGTCCTCTTTCTCTTTCAGGCCCTTTAGGGAGACCCCATGTCCGAGGAAACAGGGCAGGAACGCACAGAACAAGCGACAGCGAAACGCCGCCAGGACTTTCGCAAGAAGGGCCAGGTCGCCCAGAGCCGCGAGGTCAATACCGCGGTGCTGATGTCCTGCAGCCTGCTGCTGTGGTTCTTCTACGCCCCGATGTTCTGGCGCAACCTGCAGGGGCTGATCGTTGTTCTGATGGAGCGGATCGGGACCTTCGAGGTCACCCCCCTGTCGGTGATCGACCTGTTCATGTTCATCGCCGGCAAGGTCGGCCTGCTCCTCGTCCCGCTGCTGATGATGGTGATGCTGGTCGGATTTTTGTCCAGCGTCTCCCAGGTCGTGTTCCTCTTCACCACCAAGCCGCTCGAGCCCGAACTGGGCAAGCTCAACCCGATCAAGGGGGCGGCGCGGCTCTTTTCCAAACGCTCCCTGGTGGAGCTGGTCAAGTCCCTGGCCAAGGTCCTGCTCATCGGGGTGGTGGCCTATCGGACGGTGAGCGCCGAATTCGAGCAGGGGCTCTACCTGATCGACATGGAGCCCTCCGAGACCGTGAACTACCTGGGCCGGGTGTCGCTGCTGGTCCTCGCCAAGAGCAGCGGCATCCTGATTCTTCTTGCGTTTTTCGATTTTTTGTTCGTTCGCTATGAGTTGGAACAGAAAATGAAGATGACCAAGCAGGAGCAGAAAGAGGAGTTCAAGGAAACCGAGGGGGATCCCATGCTCAAGTCGCGCATCCGCTCCCTTCAGACCGAGATGGCCCGCAAGCGGATGATGGCCGAGGTGCCTACGGCCGACGTGGTGGTCACCAATCCGACCCACCTCTCGGTGGCCCTCTCCTACCGGAGGGGCGAGATGGACGCTCCGCAGGTGGTGGCCAAGGGGGCCGACGCGGTGGCCATGCGCATCCGGGAGATCGCCGGGGAGAACGGCGTTCCCCTGGTGGAGAACAAGCCGGTGGCGCGGGCCCTGTACAAGATGGAGCTCGGCCAGGCCGTGCCGGACGAACTTTTCCAGGCGGTAGCCGAAATTTTGGCACACGTCTACAGCCTCAAAGGGATTAAGGGATGATCGCCGCACTGAGTCGAAACCGCCTCTCCGAAATGCTTCTGCGCAGCGACGTGCTGGTCGCGGCGGCCTTCATGACCATTCTGCTGCTGATGATCGTGCCGCTGCCGTCGGTGCTGCTCGATCTCTTCCTGGCGCTCAACATCACCGCCGCCCTGCTGATCCTCATCATCTCCCTCTACTCCACCCGGGCCCTGGACTTCGCGGTCTTCCCCTCGGTCCTGCTGGCCACGACCCTCTTCCGGCTCTCTCTCAACGTGGCCTCGACCCGCCTGATTCTGCTCCACGGCAACGAAGGGCCCGGCGCCGCCGGCAACGTCATCAAGTCCTTCGGCCAGTTCGTGGTGGGGGGGAACTTCGTGGTCGGGATCGTCATCTTCGTGATCCTGGTGGTGATCAATTTCATGGTCATCACCAAGGGCGCGGGGCGCATCGCCGAGGTGGCGGCCCGTTTCACACTCGACGCCATGCCCGGCAAGCAGATGGCCATCGACGCCGACCTCAACGCCGGTCTCATCAACGACGAGGAGGCCCGCACCCGGCGCAAGGACGTCGCCCAGGAGGCCGATTTCTACGGGGCCATGGACGGCGCCAGCAAGTTCGTCCGCGGAGACGCCATCGCCGGGATCATTATCACCCTGATCAACATCGGCGCCGGCTTCGTCATCGGGGTCCTGCAGATGGGGATGCCGATGGCGAGCGCGGCCCAGAACTACACGATCCTCACCGTCGGCGACGGGCTGGTGGGCCAGGTGCCCGCCCTGATCATTTCCACCGCCGCCGGCATCCTGGTCACGCGCACCGGCGGCGAAGGAGACCTCGGCACGGAGATCAAGGCGCAGTTCTTCTTCAACCCCAGGGCCCTGTGGATGGTGGCGGGTATTCTGTTCTTCTTCGCCCTGATCCCCGGCCTGCCCCACTTCTCCTTCCTCTTCCTCAGCGCCGGTCTCGGCGCGGTGGCCTATCGCGCCGAGAAGGCCCGCCGCCGGCGGGAAGTCAGCCTCCGCGAGGCGGAGGAGCGCCCGGCTCCGGCCGAGCCGGAGAACTACGAGGAGATGATGAGCGTCGACCTGCTCGAGCTGGAGGTCGGCTACGGGCTGATTCCCTTCGTCGACGCCTCCCAGGAGGGCGAGCTGCTCAACCGGATCCGCTCGATCCGCAAGCAGTTCGCCCTGGAGATGGGCTTCATCGTTCCCCCCATCCACATCAAGGACAACCTTCAGCTCAAGCCCAACGAGTACGCCATCCTTCTCAAGGGGGTGCGCATCGCCAGCGCCGAGACTCTTCCCGGTCATTGCCTGGCCATGAACCCGGGCACCGCCACCGAGACCCTCAAGGGAACGGCGACGGTCGAGCCGGCCTTCGGCCTGCCGGCGACCTGGATTTCCGAAGACAAAAAAGAGCTGGCCCAGATCGCCGGATACACCGTTGTCGACTGCACTACGGTCATGGCCACCCATGTCAGCGAAACCATAAAAAGACACGGTCACGAGCTCATGGGACGCCAAGAGGCACAGAACTTGCTCGATAACCTCGGCAAGGAGTATCCGAAGCTGGTCGAGGAGCTGGTTCCCGGCCTGCTGAGCCTCGGGGGAGTGATGAAAGTGTTGCAGAATCTGCTCAGAGAACACGTCTCCATCAGGGACATGCGGACCATCCTGGAGGCCCTCGCCGACAGCGCGCCGGCCAGCCAGGATCCCGACTTCCTCACCGAGCACGTGCGCCAGGGCCTGAGCCGCTCGATCTGCTCCAGCTTCGCCCAGGAAAACACCCTCTCCCTGCTGACACTGGACCCCGCCCTGGAAGAGGCTTTTCAGGATGCCATCGTCCAGTCGGGCCAGGGGAGCTACCTGGCGCTCGATCCGGGGACGGCCCAGGCCGTCGTCGGGGAGCTGAGCAAGAGCGTGGAGAAGTTCGGCGGCGGCAGCCTGCCGGTGCTCCTCTGCCCGCCAACGATCCGACCCCATGTCAAAAGGTTGACCGAACGGTTCCTGCCCAACCTGGCGGTCCTCTCCCACAACGAGATCGCGCCCCACCTCAAGATACGGTCTCTCGGAATGGTGAGCCTCAATGCAAGTTAAGGTTTTCGAAGCCGACGATATGAAAAGCGCTCTGCGCCAGGTCAAGGAGACCCTGGGAGCCGAGGCGCTGATCCTCTCCACACGCAGCGTGCGCCGCGGGGGGATGGGGAGGCTGGGCAAGCCCCGCCTGGAGGTGACCGCCGCCGTGGAGGCCCCGCCCGCCGAGGCGCAGCACCTGGTCCGTTCCGCCGGGGCTTCGGCCCCCCCTCCGCGCCGCGCCCCGATCGAGGAGGACATCTCCTACGCCGACATCTGGAAGAATCGCCGGGTCATCGATCCTCTCGAGGAGGAAGTGGAGGGGCTCAAGGGCCACCTCTCCTCCCTGAACATCGAGGAGTTGCGCGGCGAGATCCGCGATCTGAAAAAGATGTTCGAAACGGCCTCCGTCCCGGGCGCCGGAGCGCGAACCGACGTTCCCCGCAGCGCCCTGGAGGGCGCCGCCTCCAGGAAGGGGTGGGTCGCCACCCTGGCCGACATCCTGTCCGCGTACGGCCTGGAGGGAGAGGTGGAGGAGGCCATGGTCCGCATCGCCATGGGCAAGCTGACCACCCGCCAGAAAGAAAATCCCCAGGTCCTCAAGGCCTTCGCCCGGCAGGCCATCGCCCACCTGGTCAAGGTCAGCGGGCCCCTCGCTTTCGAGGGCCGCGGGCCCCGCACCGTCGCCCTGGTCGGTCCCACCGGGGTCGGCAAGACGACTACCGTCGCCAAGCTCGCCGCAGACCACCTGCTGCGCCAGGGGCGCAGGGTGGCCCTGGTGACCATCGACATCTACCGCATTGCCGCCGCCGAGCAGCTCAAGGTCTACGGCGAGATCATGGACCTGCCGGTCGATGTGGCCATCTCCCCGGAGCAGTTCCGCCAGCAGCTCGCCAAGCACCGGGACAAGGAACTGATCCTCGTCGATACGGCGGGGCGCAGTCCCAAGGACGGCCTCGGCCTGGAGGAGATGGCGGCCTTTCTCGGAGAGGAGAGCGGCGTCGAGAACCACCTGGTGCTCGCGGCCAACACCCGGGAGCGGGAGATCTCCAGCGCGGTGCAAAGCTTCGGCCGCCTGCCCATCAGCAGCCTCCTCTTCACCAAACTCGACGAATGCGAAACCCTGGGCGCACTGCTCAATGTCCAGCAGAAATTCCCTTATCCTCTTTCCTACGTCACCAACGGCCAGCGGGTTCCCGAAGACTTGCTGCTGGCCGAGCCGAAGGGGATTGCCAATTTGATCATGGGAACGCACTGAGGAAGCCATCAATGGAAACTGCGATGTTGCGACAGGAAAAATTCGATCAGGCCGACACCTTGAGGTCCCTCACCGGGCAGCGCTCAGGCTCGACCTCGGGACAATCCCTGCGCCGGGGGGCGGCCCGGGTGATTTCCGTCACCAGCGGCAAGGGCGGGGTCGGCAAGACCGCGGTCACCACCAACGTGGCCGTGGCCCTGGCCAGGCAGGGGCAGCGGGTGCTGATCATCGATGCCGACCTGGGTCTGGCCAACATCGACGTGATGTTCGGCCTCACCCCCCAGTACACCCTGAATCACTATTTTTCGGGGGAAAAGGGGCTGAGCGAGATCCTCGTCGAGGGGCCGGAGGGGATTCACATCCTTCCCGCCGGCTCCGGGGTGCAGGCCGTCACCCGCCTCGACCGCGAGCAGAAGATGTGTTTCATCAACGAGATGGAGGCCCTGGACAGCGACTTCGACGTGGTCCTCATCGATACCGAGGCGGGCATCTCCGAGAACGTGACCTATTTCAACACCGCCGCCCAGGAGATCCTCGTGGTCACCGCCCCGGAGCCGACCGCCATCACCGACGCCTACGCCCTCATGAAGCTGCTCTCCACCCGCTACCAGGAAAAGCGCTTCAAGCTGGTGGTCAACTCGGTGAGGAGCGGCGAGGAGGGGTTGGAGGTCTACCGCAAGCTGACCATGGTCTCGAGCCGCTACCTGGACATCTCCATCGACTACCTGGGCGGCATCCCCTTCGACAGGCGGATGCGCGAGTCGATTACCCGGCAGAAGGCCATTGTCGAGCTTTTCCCCAACATCAAGGCCAGCTGCGCCTTCGAGGCCCTTGCCAAGAACCTGGCTGCCCCCCAGCACAGTTCCCAGCCCAAGGGAGGCGTGGAGTTTTTCTGGAGGAGGCTTCTTTCAATGGGACAGGAGGGATAGCCATGTATTCTGCCACCGCCTACCCGCAGCCGACTGCCAGCGACCAGGAGCGACTCATCATGGATCACCTGCCCCTGGTCCAGTTCCTCGTCGATCGCATGACTACCCAGGTCCCCTCTTTCATGACCCGGGACGACATCACCAGCGCCGCCAGCATGGGCCTGATGGACGCCGCCCGTCGCTTCGACCCGAGCAAAGGCATCCTCTTCAAGACCTTTGCCGAGCGCCGGATCCGGGGGGCCATTTTCGACGAGGTCCGCAAGATGGACTGGTTCTCCCGCTCCATGCGCGACAAGCAGGGGCAGCTGATGAGCACCCTGGAGGATCTCGAGAACCGCCTCGGCCGCTCGCCCGCCGAGGATGAGATCGCCGAGGCCATGGGCCTGGAGCTCGAAGACTACCAGCAGCTGCTCGGCGAGGTCAGCCACCTGGGCTGCGTGAGTCTCAACGAAACCATGGACCAGAACGGAGAGGACGGCAAGAGCTTTCTCGACGCCCTGGAGGACCGCAAGGGGCGCAACCCCTGCCAGAACCTGGAGTCGAAGGAGCTGACCCGGGAGCTGGCAGGGCACCTGGCCAAGCTCTCCGAGAAGGAGCGGCTGGTCGTCTCCCTGTACTACTACGAAGAGCTGACCCAGAAGGAGATCGCCGAGGTGCTGGAGGTTTCCGAAGGGCGGGTTTCCCAACTGCACAGCCAGGCGCTGGCCAAGCTCAAAGTCAAGGTCCGGCGCCGGCCGATGCTGGGCAACTAGGGGAGGTGACCATGGATTTTTCCGCGTTTTCGGCTCAGGACGTCTCTTTCATGGTGGTGCTGGCCCTGACCCTGGCCTTCGGCAGCGGCTGTTTTTTCCTGGCGCGCCGGCTCGACCGGCTGGGCGGCGAGAACGCCCGGCTTCGGAGCAGGGCCGAGCAGGTGCTGGGGGCATTCCAGGGGCGGCCGCAGGCGGCCGCGCCGGCGCCGGTGGCCCAGAACCCGGCGGCGCTCCGTGGCGGTTTCTCCGCGGACCTGAAATGGGCCCGGCTGGGAACCCGCCTGAAGGCGGAGACGGCGCCCCGCGAGGCTCCCGACCGCTACCGCCTGCTGGCCTCCCTGGCGAGCCGGGGCGTCGAGCCGGACAACATGGACGAGGCGCTCGCCATTCTCCAGGTCTCCTCGGAGGAGGCCCGCCAGCTGATAAAGCTCAGCAGGCTCTCGCGCCAGGGCAGAAAACAAGGCTAAAGATGCCGGCCGCAAGTGTCGATACGTCTTTCTGAGGGACAACAAAGGAGCAGAGAATGAGTTCAGGCGTTTACGGGGTCCTCTCCGGAGCCAAGGCCCGGATGCAGATGCTGGACACCATCAGCGACAACCTGAGCAATGCCCAGACTGTCGGTTTCAAGAAGGGGCAGGCGGTGTTCGAGGCCCGGCTCGAGGCGGCCCGCAGCGGTCTCGCGGCCAGGGGGGTCGATTACGCCCGGATCGAGGAGGGGTTCACCGACTTCACCCAGGGCGCCCTTTCCCGAACCAACGTGCCCCTGCACCTGGCCATCGACGGGGAGGGCTTTTTCAAGGTCCAGGACGCCGGCGGCAGCGTCTTCTACACCCGCCAGGGCAACCTGCGCCTCGACACCGGGGGCGGCCTCCTCACCGCCGACGGTCTCCAGATGCTCGACGACGAGGGCCGCCCGATCGCCCTTCCCCGGCCCGACGTGGAGATCGACGAGGAGGGCAACGTCTTCCTCGACGACGGGGAGATGAAGAAGATCCCCCTTTATACCTTTGACGATCTTTCGATCCTGAAGCGCCAGGGCGGGGGTATGTTCGTCGCCGACCCCGCCGCCGTGGAGCAGCGGGTCGCCGAACCCCGCATCTACCGGGGCCAGCTGGAAGACGCCAACATCAACCTGATGCAGGAGATGGGGCAGATGGTCGATTCGATGCGGGTCTTCGAGGCCTGCCAGAAAATGCTCAAAACCTACCACGACCTGGCCGGCAAGGCCAACGAACTGGGAATCGTCGCCTAGGCGGCTCCCGGGAGGAGATAGGCATGATCAGAGCGCTTTGGACCGCGGCCACCGGAATGGAGGCCCAGCAGATCAACATGGACGTCATCGCCAACAACCTGGCGAACGTTAACAGCACCGGGTTCAAGAAGAGCCGGGCCGACTTCCAGGACATCCTCTACCAGACCGCGCGCACCGCCGGCACCACCGCGACCCCGGGGGTGGAAATCCCCACCGGGGTCCAGGTCGGCCTCGGCTCCAAGGTCGCCGCGGTGCAGAAGATCTTCACCGTGGGGGACATCCACAAGACCGGCGGCGAGCTCGACGTGGCCATCGAGGGCTCAGGGTTCTTCCAGGTCACCGATCCGGCCGGGGACACGGTCTACAGCCGCTCCGGGGCCTTCAAGAAGGACAGCACCGGGCGCCTGGTCACCTCCGAGGGCTATCCGGTCTTCCCCGAGATCGTCATTCCGGCCAACGCCACCCAGGTCGCCATCGGCGAATACGGTGCCGTGGAGGTCTTCCTGGACGGGGAGAACTCCCCCACCCAGGTCGGCACTCTCGACCTGGTGCGCTTCAGCAACCCGGCCGGGCTCAAGAGCCTCGGGCGCAATCTCTTCGCCGAGACGCCCACCACCGGGAACCCGACCTCGGGCCTGCCCGGCGAGGAAGGTTTCGGCACCCTGGCCCAGGGCTTCCTGGAGGGCTCCAACGTCAGCATCATGGAAGAGATGGTCAACATGATCGCCGGCCAGCGCGCCTACGAGGTGAACTCCAAGGCGATCAAGACCGCCGACGAGATGCTCCAGATGACCAATAACCTGACCCGCTAGGGATTGGATTGAACATGCCGCGCATTGCCCTGTTTGCCCTGTTTCTCTCCCTTGCCGGATCGGTTGCCCTCGGCCAGGAGGTCCGCCTGACCAAGATCGCCGGAGCGGGAGGGGGCGACACCCGTATCGGCCCGGACAGGATCGAGCAAATCCTCCAGGCCTACCTCGAGGAGCACCGCGAGGAGCTGCCTCCGGCTTCGGTCCGATTTCGGTCCCTGACCCTGCCCGACCCCTTTACCCTGCCTGCGGGGCGGCTCTCCACCCAGGTCATCCCTTCCGACCCGGCAATTCTCGGCAGCCGCCGCTTTACCCTTATCTTCCGGGTCGACGGCCGGGTGGTCAAGAACCTGTCGCTGCGCGCCGAGCTCGAGGCCCTCGCCCCTGTCGTGGTGGCGGCCTCGGACCTGCGTCGGGGAGCCGAGCTGTCCCGGGACGACATTGTCCTGTCCGAACGGAACCTGGTCGACCTGAGGGAGCCCTGTTTCGACCCGGAGGAGCTTCTCGGCAAGAGGCTGCGGCGCTCGGTTCGCGCCGGCGTTCCGGTCAGCCGCGGGACGGTGGAATTCCCGCCCATGGTCCGGCGCGGGGAAACCATCACCATCAGCGCCGCCAGGGGGGCTCTTCGCCTGACCGCTCTCGGCGAGGCCCGCCAGGACGGCCGCGAGGGGGAGTTCGTCCGGGTTCGCAACAACAGCTCCCGCAAGGAGATCCAGTGCCGGGTGGTGGCGCCCGGGCTGGCCGAGGTAGAGTTCTGAGATGAAAGCCCTGATCTTCCTTTCGCCGCTGCTGCTTCTTCCGCTCTGCGGGTGCGCCCTGCACGGCGAGGCGCGTCACGAGCAGGTCCTGCCGCCGACGATCACCGAAGTGGTCATCGAGCCCCCCACCCCCACCACAGCAGGCTCGCTCTGGACCGAGGGGCGCGGCGGGCTTTTCTATGATCTCAAGGCGCGCAGGGTGGGAGACATCCTGACCGTGGCCATCTTCGAGCAGGCCAGCGCCAGCAAGGAGGCGAAGACCTCCGCGGGGCGCAAAAGCACCGCCAAGGCCGGGCTCGCCAACTTCTTCGGCCTGGAGAAGAACCTCGCCACCCTCAACGGCGCCATCGACCCCACGAGCCTGATCGATACCAGCTACGAGAACGACTTCGAAGGCTCGGGCAGGACCTCCCGCAAGGAGGACCTTGTCGCCACCCTCAGCACCCAGGTCGTGGAGGTGCTGCCCAACGGCAACCTGCGCATCGAGGGGAAGAAGACGGTTACGGTCAACAACGAGGAGCAGATCGTCAAGCTCTCGGGCCTTATCCGCCAGGCCGACATCTCCTCCAGCAATGTCGTCAACTCTCAGAGCATCCTCGACGCCCGCATCGCCTACACCGGCAAGGGGGTCCTCAGCGACAAGCAGAAGCAGGGCTGGCTGGTTCGGCTCCTGGACCATACCTGGCCTTTCTAAGGGGGACTTCCGTGCGAAGCGTTTTCAACAAGACCACTGTCCTTGCCCTCGCCGCTCTCCTGCTCTTTTCGGTCGCCGCCCACGCCACGCGGATCAAGGACATCGCCCGCCTCGAGGGGGTCCGCGACAACCAGCTGGTCGGCTACGGCCTGGTGGTGGGCCTTAACGGCAGCGGCGACAGCGCCAGCACCCAGTTCACGGTCCAGTCCCTGGTCAACATGATGGAGCGCCTCGGGGTGACCGTGGACCGCGACCAGGTCAAGGTCGACAACGTGGCCGCGGTCATCGTCACCGCTCAGCTCCCCCCCTTCGCCCGGGCCGGCAGCACCATCGACGTCCTGGTCTCTTCGGTCGGGGATTCGGAGAACCTGGCCGGGGGAACGCTTCTCATGACCCCCCTTCGGGGTCCCGACGGCAACACCTTCGCCGTGGCCCAGGGGCCCCTCGTGGTCGGCTCCCTGGCCTTCGGGGGTGAAGCGGCCAAGGTCCAGACCAACCACCCGACCGTCGGGAGGATTCCCGGCGGGGCCCTGGTGGAGAGGGAGGTTCCTTTCGCCCTGGGCGACCTGCAGAGCCTGACCTATCGCCTCAAGAACGCCTACTTCACCACCATGTCGCGCATGAACCTGGCGGTCAACACCGCCTTCGGCCCCGAGACCGCGGCTGCGGTGGACGGCGGCACCCTGCGGGTGAAGATTCCCGCCGCCTTCGCGGGACGGACCGTCGATTTCGTCGCCGCCCTGGAGTCCCTCGACGTGGTGCCCGACAGCCTGGCGCGCATCGTGGTCAACGAAAGGACCGGCACCATCGTCATGGGCGAGGACGTGCGCATCTCCACCGTGGCGGTCTCCCACAGCAACCTCAGCCTGGTGATCAGCGAGTCGGCCCAGGTCTCCCAGCCCAACGCCTTCGGCGAGGGCAAGACGGTCGTGGTGCCCGACACCGGCATCGAGGTCAGCGAGCAGGACTCCAGCCTCGTCGTCATGAAGAGGGGGGTCAGCATCGGCGACGTGGCCGGCGCCCTGAACGCCATCGGCGCCACGCCCCGCGACATCATCGCCATCTTCCAGGCCATCAAGGCGGCCGGCGCCCTCCATGCCGAGCTCGTTATCCTCTAGGACCGGAGCACCGACCATGAATCTCAATCTCGATCCCAGCCTGCTGCTGAACATGGCCACTACCAAGGTTTCCCCCGAAAAGTCGGGCCAGGACCCGAAGGCCCTGCGCAATACCTGCCAGGAGTTCGAGGCCATTTTCGTCCAGCAGCTCTTCAAGGGGATGCGGAGCACCGTCCCCGAGGGGGGGCTCATGGAGAACGGGATGAAGGGGGAGGTGTTCCGGGACATGATGGACATGGAGATCGCCCGCTCGGCGGCCTCCGGCAAGGGCCTGGGCATCGCCGAGGCCCTTTACCGGCAACTGCTCGACGCCCCGACCGAGTCGGACTGAGCGGCCTTTCGCCCCTGTTCGATCACTTCGAACGGCCCGCCTGAGATTTTTTCTAAACTTTTTCCGCCCCCCTGCCGAAAAGAAGACTAAGAGATGGAGGGGGAAGAGCCTCCATTCGCAGAATCCCAGCCCCGCGACCCGCGCGGGGTGCTTCAAAGAGGTGCAGGCCATGACGTCTAAAATTCTCGGCAACAAGGGCATCACTCCTATAGACGGGGTCAAGCGGACCCGCAAGGTCGAGGTTCCCAAGGATGACGGGCAACAGACCGCCAAGGACCGGGTGGCTTTCTCCTCGGTTCTTCAGGAGGTGAACAAGGCCAAGGAGCCGACCGCCGGTTCCGACGCCGAGCGGGCCGATAAGGTGGCCGCCCTCAAGGAGCAGATCGGGAACGGCACCTACAAGCCCGACCTGGAGAAGGTCGCCGAGAGCGTCCTCAAGTTCCTGTCCGAGCAGGAATCTTCATGAGCGAGCAGGGCCTGCACGGCCAGCTGACCGAGTTGCACCGCCTTATTCTCCGGGAGCGCGAGTGCGCCAAGGCCCTCGATCTGGAGCAGATGAGCGCCGCCACCCGGCAGAAAGAGGATCTTGTCCGTTGCCTGCCCTCCGCCGCCGAGGCGGACGAGAAGATCCACAGCCTGGCTGCGGTTGTGCGAGAGGAGAACCGCCGCAACGCCTACCTGCTCTGGTCGGCCCTGAACTGGGTCCGGGAAACCATGCAGTTCTTCGGCCAGCAGGGGACCTCCCCCGGGTACGGCACCGGCGGCGGCGAGGCCCGGGCCGCGGCGGCGGGAAGGCTCCTCTCCGGGAGGGCGTGAGATGTCCGGACTGTTCAATGCACTTCAGATCGGCAAGTCGAGCCTCGGCGCCAGCCAGAAGGGGATCGAGGTCACCGGCGGCAATCTCGCCAACGTCAATACTCCCGGCTATTCCCGGCAGACCGCCCAGGTCTCCAGCTATCCTACTCTCAATATGGGGGGCTTTCTGGTCGGCCAGGGAGTCCGGGTCGACGACGTCACCCGCGCCCACAATTCATTTCTGACCCGCCAGATCGACAGCCAGAGCGCGGCGCTCGGCCAGGAGAGCGCCAAGGCCGTTCCCCTGGCCGACCTCGAGCGTATCGCCAACATCTCCGAGACCGGCCTCGGCGGCCGCATCGACGGCTTCTTCGACGCCTGGAAGGAACTCAGCAGCGACCCGGCCAGCTCAGCGGCCCGCGACGGAGTCCTTCAGGGCGGGGAGATGCTCGCGACGGCCTTCAACCAGGCGGCAGACGAGCTGGAGGGGGTGCGCCGCGGTATCGACGACACCCTGGAGGGGAAGATCGACGCCATCAACGGCCAGCTTCAGGAGGTGGCCGATCTCAATCTGCGCATCTCGTCCCTTCAGGCCGCCGGGCAGAGCGCCCCGGCCGACCGGGACCGGCGCGACCAGCTTCTGGAGAGCCTCTCTTCCAGTCTCGGGATCCAGCATTTCGATGCCGGGAGCGGCATGGTGGCGGTTCACCTGCCCGGGGGGCTTCCCCCCCTCGTCCAGGAAGGCGAGGCCCTGGCCCTGGAGGCCAATCGCAGCGGGGACGCCCTGCAGTTGCAGCTGAAGGCGGGCGACAGGGTCCATGACCTTGGCGTCGACAACCTCGGCGGCGAAGCGGGGGGCCTGCTCGAGGTCCGGGACCAGGTCCTGCCCGGCGTTCAGAACGATCTCGACAAGCTCGCCTACAGCCTGGCCACCGGGGTCAACGCCGTGCACGCCGCGGGGACCGATCCGAGCGGCGCGGCGGGGGGGGCTTTCTTCGCGGTCCCGGCGGCGCCGGCGCCGCCGGCCGACCCCTGGGAGGGGGCCGCGGGCTCCCTGGCGACGGCTCTGAGCGACACCGGCCAGGTGGCCGCCGGCACCAGTTCCGCATCGGGCGACAACACCAACGCCCTGGCGATGATGGCCCTGGAGGATGCGCCCAGCGTCGACGGCTCCACGAGCTTCGGCCGCTTCTACGCCGATATGGCCTCCCGGGTGGGGACCGAGGTGAGCCAGAACCAGCTTTCCCTTCAGGGCAGCGGGGACGCCCTGCTTCAGCTCCAGAATTTCCGCGATGCCCAGGTGGGCGTCTCGGTGGAGGAGGAGATGGTCAGCCTCATCCAGTTTCAGACGGGGTTCGAGGCCTCCGCCAAGTTCCTGGCGACGGTCGACGAGATGATGGACTCCCTGCTCAACATCTAGGACGAGTCGATGAAGGTCACCAACGCTTCCACATATCGGACCCTGCTCGGTCAGCTGGAGCGCAACGGCACCCGCCTCAACGAGTTGCGGCTGACCGCCGTCTCGGGCAAGAAGCTGGTTCGCCCCTCGGATGATCCCGGCGCGGTGCGCTCCCTGCTTGCAGCCCGCAGCGACATCCGGGGGACCGAACGCTACATCGAGACCATGGGCTCGGCCCTCGATCGGCTGCAGTTTACCGACGACCAACTCGACCGGGGGGGAGACGTGCTGATCCGGGCCAAGGAGCTCGCCATCGGCTCGCTCAACGGCGCCCTCTCCGCCGAGGACCGTCAGTCCATGGCCGAGGAAGTCGGGCATTTGCGCCAGGAACTGCTGGGGGTGGCCAACGCCGAGATGGGCGGCCGCTACCTGTTCGGCGGTTTCCGGGATGACGCCCCCCCCTTCGGCGACGCTCCGCCCCACGCCTACGGAGGAGACGGCGGAGCCCTCAATCTGGAGATCGGCCCGGGCGAGCAGGTCCGGGTCAACGCGCCCGGCGACGAGCTGTTCAAGAACGGAGTAGACCTGTTCGCCCTGCTCGAAGGCTTCGAGGCGGACCTGAGGGCCGATGACACGGCCGGAATCCAGGGCCGGCTCGGGGACCTTGACGCCGGCATGGAGCAGCTGCGCAGCGAACGGAGCCGACTCGGCAGCACCGCCGCCCGCATCGAGGAGGCCCGGGGTCACATGGAGGGGGTCAAGGTCGACATGCAGATGGTCCTCTCGCGTATCGAGGATGCCGACATCGTGGAGACGATCAGCAGCCTCACTCAGCAGGAGGCCGCCTACGAGGCGGCCCTCAGCGTGACCTAGAAGATCTCCCAGTTGAGCATTCTCAAGTACCTTTAGTCCTCGGAGCCACAACCGGAACGGACGGTTCGACAGAGGGGAATCAAGGAGTGCTGCGAGGCGCGGAGGCGGGATCCCGCGCATCGGTCAGAGGCCTTCTTCTTTGCGGCGCTTCCGGGGCCTGGGGCTTCAGGGTTGTCGAACGGCCCATTTTGGGTGGCCCTTTTTGGGGTTATAATTCAGTTACTTTTTCAGAACGTTTTGATAGAAGCAACCTGCCAGGGAGGGCGACATGCTTGTATTGACCAGGAAGGTCGGTGAAGGAATCGTTATCGGCGACGACATCAAGGTGACCGTCGTCGAGATCAAGGGGGGCGGTATCCGCATCGGCATCGATGCTCCGCGAGACAGGAAGGTTTACCGGCAGGAGATCTTCGACAAGATCTGTCAGGAGAACAAGGAGGCGACCCAGTGGAGCATGGACGACTTGGATGTCTTGAGTGTCACTCTGGCGGCGAAGGACGGTTCCAAATGAGCGACATTCGGAAGATTTTGACCCGTTTCGGAGAGGTCGAGTACGACCCCAGCCTGACCATCCGCTTCCCGGAGGGGCTGCTCGGCTTCGGAGCGCTGCACGATTATATCGTCATGCCCCAGCTGAAGAAGGGCCCTCTCTTCTGGATTCAGAGCGCCGAGGATTCGGCGGTGGCCTTTGTCCTCACCGACCCCACCTCCTTTTTCCCCGATTTCCAGGTCCGTCCCGACCGCAGGGAGCTGGAGGCGCTCGGCATCGACCAGGGGGACGAGTGGTGCCTGCTGGCGGTGGTGACGGTGAATGGCCCCGAGGACGTGACTCTCAACCTGCAGGCCCCCATCCTCTTTGCGCCGGGGACCAACCGGGCCATCCAGGTGGTGCTCGATAACTCACCGTACGGCCTGAACACCCCCCTGCCAAAGGCCTAGGCGGCTCAGGGGGATAGCGGCAGGGTTGGACCTGTTTCGCCCGTTCGTCCTTGCCGCGCGCAGTCGTTCTTTCCTTACGCCTCTCGGGCGTCGGGCCGTCCCTCGGTGGGCCGTCCCGGCGCCCGTTTTTTATTGCATATTGGGTGGCTTGTCTGTTAGTCTCATGTGGGTTTTTGGGTAAAGAAGGTTTGAGGAAGGGCGGGGAGAAGGGGTTCTCCTTTCCCGATGTGAAGGAGGACCCTATGGGCCGGACCGGCTGGCATGGCCAGCGCCCGGGACATAACGCAACGATTCAGAGGGGGGAGGCTATACAGTCTCCCCCCTCTTTCTGTTTCTAATGAAGCTCCTTGAATCAGCCGTCGCCAACATTTTTTTGCCACGACAAGGACACGCCATGGACACCCCCCGCACCCCCGTCGGTGATCTTTCCGGAATAATTCCCTCGGCGCAGGTTTTCCGCAGACTCTTTGGCGGCGCCCGCTGCCTGGCCCTGCTGCTGGTCTTCTTTTTGCTCCTCCCCGGCTGGGCAGCCGCCGCGGGGGTGCAAATCGATACCTTGTTGGGAGGGACGATTGACGGGCCCTTCGAACAGCCCCAGGGCGTTGTGGTGGCGACCGACGGCAGTGTTTACGTCTCCGATACCAACAACAACCGGGTGCTGCGGGTCTGGAAGGATGGGACCTGGCAGTCGGAGGTCTATGCTGACGGGTTCAGCGGGCCCCAGGACCTGGCGCTGGATCCCGCCGGGAACGTCTATGTGGCCGACACCGGCAATATCCGGATCTGCAAGATCACCGCGAAGAATACCGTCTCGGTCTTCGCGACGGGCTCGCCGCTGGTCGCGCCCGTCGGTCTGGACTATGGGAGCGACACCCTCTACGTAGCCGACAATTCGGCCCACAGAATCTTCAGCATCGACGCGGGCGGCACCGTGAGCCTCTTTGCCGGCGGGGGGGGGGGCACGGGGGACAACCAGACCAGGTTTTCGTTAAAAATGTCGTACCCCACCGACGTTGCGGTCGACGGCACCAACCTTTACGTGGTCGACTCCAGGAGGTGGGTGATCCGCAAGATCGCCGCCGACAATTCCGTAAAAATCGTGGCCGGCGTGGACGGCAGTCGCGGCACGACCGATGGCGCGGGCGATGTGGCAAAATTTGCCCTGGCCACGAGGATTGCCGTCAAGGAACCCGGTGTTCTCTTCGTGACCGATACAAGGTATTCATCAACGCACAACCACACGATCCGCAGGCTCGACCTGGATACCGGCAGCACCGACCCCGAGGAGGCGAAGCGATGGACCGTCTCCACCGTGGCCGGTACCGGCGTCGCCGGTTATTCCGGCGATGGCGGGAGCGGGGAGATCCAGTTCAGCAGCCCCAGGGGCCTGACCCTGGACAGTGGCGGCAGCATCTTTATCGCCGACACGGCAAACCATGCCCTGCGCCAGATCCTCAACGACGAGATCGCCCCCGCGAGCGGTTCGATCTCCATTGTCGACGGCAATCCCACCAACTCCGACACGGTCGACCTCGCGTTGACCTGCGACGACGGCCTCGGAAGCGGCTGCGCGGAGATGGCCTTCCAGAACGAGGCCGCCGCTTGGGGCGCCTGGGAGGCCTACGCCGCATCCCGGGCCGACTGGCCCCTTTCGTCGGGTGACGGCGACAAGACCGTCTCTGTCAAATTCAAGGACGGCTACGGCAACGAGTCGGCGGTGCTGGACAGTGCATCCATCACCCTCGATACCCTGGCGCCGACCGTCTCCATCGATTCGGTCACCTCGCCGACCCCGGTCAGTTCCCAGACCCTCGGTGGTGCCAAGACGAGCGATGCGACCGGGACGGTGCGGGTGAACGACGGGGATCCGGTTTGTGTCCTCGGGGCCGGAAGCAGCTGGAGCTGCGATGTCGGCCTCACCGAGGGGGACAACGAGATCACGGTGGCCGTCTCCGACGCCGCCGGCAACACCAACTCCGATACGGCGACCATCACCCTCGACACGGCCGTGCCGACCGGGACCGTTGGCTTCCAGGGCGAGGCGACCCACATCGGCGACCTGTCGGCGACCCTCGCACTCGCCTGCGACGACGGGGTCGGCAGCGGCTGCAGCCAGATGCAGTTCTCCAACGACAACTCGACCTGGTCGGGCTGGATCGACTACGCCTCCTCCTCCTCCTGGGACCTGGCTGCGGGGGGGGACGGCTCGCGGACCGTCTACGCCCGGTACAAGGACGTTTTGGGGAACCTCTCCTCCACGGTTTCGGCCTCCGTCACCTACGACACCGCGGCGCCGACCGGCGGCGGGGTCTCCATCGCGGAGGGGGCCGACAATACGACGACCCGCTCGGTGACCCTCTCCCTCTCCTGCGACGCGACGGGCCCGGACGACTGCGACATGATGCAGTTCTCCCATAATGGAACAAGCTGGCCCTATCCCTGGGAGGATTATTCCGCCAGCAAGGCGTGGATGCTTCCGTCGGGGGACGGCGCCAAGACGGTCTACGCCCGGTTCAAGGATGCGGCGGAGAACACAAGCGCCCCCGTCTCCGACGGGATCCTTTTCGATTCCACCTCCCCGACGGGGACGGCCGCGGTCGTCACCGATTTCCCCGGCTATGTGACCTCGACCGTCGTCGATCTCGATCTCTCCTGCAGCGACGGGGGAAGCGGCTGCGACCAGATGCGGTTCTCCAACGACGGCTCGACCTGGTCCGACTGGGAGGGTTTCACGACGCCCAAGACGGGGTGGACCCTCCCGGCCGGGGACGGCGCGAAGAGCGTCCGTGTCAAGTACCAGGATGCGGCGGGGAACGACTCGTCCCCGATAGCGGCAGCCATCACCCTCGACACCGAGGCGCCGGCGACGGGCACCGTCGCCATCGACGGGGGAGTCGCCCGGACGGGGAGCCGCGACGTGACGCTGACCCTCTCGGGGAGCGCCGCCTCGATGGCCTTCAAGAACGAGACGGGCGAGTGGAGCGAATTCGAAGCCTTCGCGACGACCAAATCGTGGACCCTGACCGAAGGGGACGGGACGAAGACCGTCTCTGTGAAGCTGCGCTCCGGTGCCGGCAACGTCTCCGAGGCGTTCTCCGACACTATCGAGTTCGACGGGACCCCCCCGGAGGGGACCCTGGCCGTCGAGACTGCCTTCTCGGGGTACGTCGCCTCCTCCCCGGTGACGCTGGCGATCACCGCTGTCGACGTGGGGACCGTCGCCAAGATCCACCTGAGCAACGACGGCGTCACCTACCAGGAAATGCCCTACGCCACGAGCGTGACGGGGTGGGACCTTTCGGCGGGGGACGGGGAAAAGACCGTCTTCCTGAAGTTCGAGGACGAACTGGAGAATCTCTCCGCCGCCATCAGCACCACCTTCGTCCTCGACAGCACCCTCCCTTCCGGTTCCGTCACCATCAACGGTGGTGCGGCGAATACCGATGATTCCTCGGTATCTCTCGGACCCTCCTGCGACGATGGCGACGGAAGCGGCTGCGCCGAGATGGCCTTCCGCAACGGGGAGGGGGCCTGGAGCGCCTGGGAGGCCTATGCCACCAGCAGGGCGGGCTGGACCCTGACGGACGGAGACGGGGACAAGACTGTTTCAGTCAGGTTCAGGGACCGGGCGGGGAACGAGTTCTCACCTGAGGCTGCCTCCATTCTTTTCGACACCGCCGACCCGACCGGCAGTTTCACCATCCGCGAGGCCCTGACGGGGAGTCTCGTCGTCACCCTCGATCTCTCCGCGGCGGACGCCAACGGGGTGCCCCGGGTCCGCCTGAGTAACGACGACGTAACCTTCACGACGGTCGATTTCGCGGCCGTCCTCAGTTGGACCCTGGCAGGGGAGGACGGGACGAAGACCGTCTACCTGAAGTTCGAGGATGCCGCCGGCAACCTCTCGCAAACCTATCAGGCAACGACCACTCTCGACACCGTGGCACCGAGCGGCTCCGTGGTTATCGAGGGCGCATCGGCCGGCGCCAACGGCTCTTCGGTGACCCTCTCCCTCGCCGCCTCGGACAACATCGGTCCGGTCTCTCTCATGTCCTTCAACAACGAGGGCATGGGTTGGAGCGCCTGGGAGCCCTTCGCCCCTTCCAAGGACTGGACCCTGCTGGCGGGGCTCGGGGAGACCGAGGTCCAGGCCCGGTACCAGGACGCCGCGGGGAATATCTCCGGCGCCTTCAGGGGAACGATTCTTCGGGAGGCGGTCGACACGGTGAGTTCAGGCAATCCCTCCGTGGCCCCCATCTCCGAGGTGGAGGTCTCCTTCAGCCAGATCACCGCCGGCGGCGAGGTCGAGGTGACGCGGGTGCCGGTGGTCGATTTCCCGAGGTTGACACAGTTCCGGGTCCTGCCGTCGTCCGCCTATGCGATTTCCACCTCGGCCAGTTACGACGGGGTCATTACCATTTGCCTGGCATACAGCGATGACGACCTGGTTTCCCCGGAAAAAGAGGACGCCCTCAGGCTTTTCCACTATACAAGCGACATCACCACGGTCCTGAATACCAGTGCGAACCGGATCTGCGGCGAGTCCAGGACCCTGTCGCCCTTTTACGTGGTAGAGCCCTCGACGCCGCAGAAGGTGCCCGTCGGCCAGGGCGGCTGGTCCCTTCTGTCGGCGGCGGCCGCTTTCGGCCTTATCGCATACTCCCGGCGGCGCGACGGGCAGGCCTCCTGAGGACGCGCGTCATGGCCAAAAAAAGGGCCCCCGCCGGGGGGCAAGCCACGCCGGAGCCTGGGGGGGACGGGAATCCGCCCCCGTTTCCCATGATCCGGGTCTGCCTGCTCTTCGCGGCTCTGGTACTCGGCTTCCACATGGTCCAGTGGATGCTGGTGAAGCCCTGGCACCTGGAGTTCCTGCAACTGGCCACCGCCCGGGCCGCCGCGGCGGTGATCGCCGCATCGGGCATCGGGGTCCGTCTCGAGGGGATCGATCTTTATATGGGCTTCGCCCACTGGAAGGTCGTCCTCGAGTGCACCGCCTTCTCCGCGGCCCTGGTCTATCTCTCCTTTGTCCTGGCCTATCCCGCTTCTCTGCGTTCCAAGGTCCTGGGCGCGCTGGCGGGGCTGCCGCTTCTCTTCATCATTAACGTGGCCCGGCTCTTC
The DNA here is from genome assembly GCF_002868845.1 of Desulfuromonas sp. Lineage (NCBI taxonomy): Bacteria > Pseudomonadati > Thermodesulfobacteriota > Desulfuromonadia > Desulfuromonadales > Desulfuromonadaceae > Desulfuromonas > Desulfuromonas sp. The sequence goes on along the minus strand of NZ_PKUB01000025.1, from coordinate 1,197 downwards.
GTTCTGGCTTGGCTGGTGAAGCTGTGGCCCGGGATCGCCCCCTTCGCCCACGACTATCTGTGGCAGGTCCTGTTCCTCTTCCTCCTTGTCCTGATGTGGCTCTCCTGGATCGAACTGGTGGTCAAGCGTGAGAACAAAGTTCCTCTTCGCCGTTAAATTTCTCCTTGTCTCGTTGATCCTGTACCTCTGCAAGGGCTGGATCATGGTGGCCTACGAGTTCGTTCTGCTCGCGGCCTGTTCCGTCTTCCTCCCCTCGGACCACGCCGGGCTGGCCTCGTATTACGACAGCTCCTTTCGCACCCTCCCCTTCCTCGCCCTGGTCCTCGCCACCCCGAAGCTTTCCTGGAGGCGCCGCGGCGGCCTGCTGCTGACGGGGGTGGCCGTTTTCTGGGCCATAGACCTCGCCGGGTTCCTCATCTGGACCGAGCCCCCCTCCCGCCAGCCGGGGCAGGGCGCATCCAGGGCCCATATCCTTTTCAGCCTCGCATGGGAAACCCTCGGGCACTGGGTGCTTCCCTACCTGCTCTGGTTTGCCGGGGTTCACCGGCAGCTCGGGGAGCTCTTCGGGGGCGGCGTCCATCAGGGAAGAGCCCCGAGCCCAACCGCGGGCCGCTGACACCCCACCCAGTTCGCACATTCTGGCGCCATCGGTCAATTTATCCAGGGCCGCCTTCCTATTTCGGGGGGCGGCCTTTTCCATTTTTCGCGGACTCCGGGCACGCCTGCCCGGGGCAAGGGAAAAAGTTCTTAAGGATTTTTCTCTCTGACCGATAAGAGAACCAGGCGGGAAAAACACAGCCCAAAGGTCAAAGAAGCTGGCAGGAAATATTACATAATGCGAAAAAGTACTAAAGTTTCTTGTTTAGCGGTCGATGAGTAAAGCAAGCGAGAACAAATCCTAGAAATTTGGTTTTAAAGTCGCACTAACCTTGTGGGCATGGAAGCCCGAAAACACAATTCACGGAGGAAAAATCCATGGCAATGTCAATCAACACCAATATCAGTTCCCTTACCACCCAGGGTCACCTGACCAACACCCAGAACGCCCTCGGCAAGTCGATGGAGCGGCTCTCTTCGGGCCTGCGCATCAACAGCGCTTCGGACGACGCGGCCGGGATGAGCATCGCCAATCGCATGACCGCCCAGGTCCGCGGCATGGACCAGGCGGTGCGCAACGCCAACGACGGGGTCTCCATG
>NZ_PKUB01000024.1 GCF_002868845.1 Desulfuromonas sp. | reverse complement strand
GTTGTTGTTCTCCTGGGGGAAGCGGGCCAGGCTCTCGATCTCCTGCTCGGCCTGTTTGCGCTCGGTGATATCGAGAATGGTTCCGACCAGCCCTTCGACATTCCCTCTGCTGTCGAAAAACGGGGCTTTATGGAACTGAAGGTCGCGATCACGCCCGTCGGCACCGACAAACTTGTTTTCAACAATCTGGATCTGCCGTGTCCGAAAGAGTTCCGCATCGGCCGTACGATACTGCTCGGCCATATCCGGGGGGAACAAATCTTCAGAGGTGCGGCCGATGACTTCATCGCGAGAACGACCGATAAACTCTTCGCTGGCGCTGTTGCAGCCGAGGTAACGGCCCTGGACATCCATGTAGTAGACGGACAAGGGGATGGCGTCGAGAAGGGTCTGCACCAGGCGAGCGTTATCCCGCAGCTTTTGTTCCACCTGCCGGTGCAGGCGAAGCGTCCAGGCGAGGGCCAGCGACAGACCGAGCAGGCCGGTCATGATGCCCAGCCCCGCCCAGAGGTACTCCTTGTTCACGGAATAGAACGGCGGAGGCCGGTTGAGAACGAGACTTCCCGGGGGCAGGGATTCGGGGGAGATGCCGAACCGCTGCAGTTCGGGGTAATCGAACATATAGACGTTCGCCCCGGAGCGGATCACCGGAATGGCGTCCGGGTCCTCTCCCGCCAGAACGCGCAGCGCCAATCCGGCCGCCAACCGCCCCTGGCGCTCGGAGCTGACCACCTTGCCCCCCACCGCCCCCTGGCCGAGGAAAAAGTCCCAGAACCCGTAGAGGGGAGCCGAAGAAGCTTCCCGGATGCGCCGGCAGCTCTCGGCAAAGGGAAGAATCCTTCCGCTCCGGTCCCGGACGAAGCCATAGATGGAAATCAGTCGGTTGGCGGGAAGACGCCCCAGGCGCTCTTCGATCTCTTCTGCCGGCAAATCGTCCCAGAACTGGAACCGAACCGGAAAACGGGGCGCGAGCGCCTCCAGGGCCCGGCGGAACAGGCGACCGGGCACGTTGTCGGTGCTGCCGATAAAGACGAACTCCTCGGCCCCGGGGTGCAGGCGCAGGGCCAGTTCGATTGTCTCGGCAAAGGAAGGGCTGTCATCGACCCCGGTCATCCCCCCCGCCGCCGGATCCGCCGGCCGGTAACCGTTGACCCCGCAGAACACGATCGGGGTGCCGGCGAAGAGGTCATGCCGGTGCTTGAGAACGTAGTTGAAAGCGTCGTTGTCGTAGAGAAGAACGAGGTCGAAGCGACGGCCGGCCAGCTTGTGGTCGAAAACCCCCTCAAGCACGTGGTCGAGGTATTCGGTGTCGTGGTAACGCTTGGCGTCGAGATATTCGACGTGGAGCTGGGGAGGGTCGCCGGCTTCGGAGAAGACCTTCTGCATCCCAGCCATGATCCCCTCTGTCCAGGGAAAGCCGTGGTGATAGGAGTGCAGGATCAGGACCTTTTTCGGCTCCCCAGCTGCCGCAGCCGGCCCCGGGAAGCACAGGGCGATCCACGCCCCAAGCAACAGCAAGGCGAATACCCGGCGATACCTGGCCCGCACCAAAAGACTCATGGTTCATTCCCCGGACAAGTCAGCCTTCCCTGTTCCTGACCGCCGTCGGCCTCCGGCCATCGCTGGACAAAATCGATGCACAGAGGGAAAGCACATAAAGCCATGGGAAGACAGAACCATTATGCGTCAGATGGCTGTTTATTCAACCTTGGCGAGGACTGCGTGACCCCGGCACAGGGGGCGGCTCGATGCCGCAGGTCGGCAGAAAGCCGGCGAGATCGTCCGGCAGGGGGCTCTCCACGGCCAGCGAAGCGCCGCTGAAGGGGTCTGCGAAGGCGAGGCGCCGGCAGTGGAGGAAGAGGCGCGGCAGCTCCGGGGGGCAGGGACCGCCGTAGCGGCGGTCCCCGAAGACGGGATGGCCGAGGTCGGCCAGTTGGCGGCGGATCTGGTGCTGGCGCCCCGTGTACAGGCTCAGCTCGAGCAGGGAGGCGGCCTCGACGCGGGCCAGGGCCTTGAAGGCCGTCATGGCCTCCTTGCTCATTCCCTTCGAGGGAACCTTCGAACACAACACGCCGCTGCCGGGGGTCCGCCCCGAGGCGAGGGCCAGGTAAGCCTTCTCCACCTCCTGGCGCATGAAGACCTTGCCCAGCTCCCCGCAGGCCTTCTTCCCCTTCCCGAACAGGATCGGCCCCGAGGTCTCGAGGTCGAGGCGGTGGACCGGGGCGACGCTGTAGCGCTCGCCGCGCACGGCAAGGAGCGCCTCGACCCTGGCGGTGAGGTTGTCCTCCTCGTGACCGGCGCTGGCGTGGACCGCCACCCCGGCGGGCTTGTCCGCGACGAGGATCTCCCGGCTCTCGAAAAGAACGGCCACCCCCGGCGCGGCAGCCGTCGGGGCGCCGAGCAGTTCGCGAAGCCGGCCGCTGTCCGGCAGCCGGACCTCGTCGCCGGAACAGAGGCGGTCCCCCTCGTCGAGGCGGCCCCCGGCTCCGAGCACCTTCCCCTTCTTCAACAGTTGGCGCAGGTAGGCCTTGGGGGCCGCGGGGATGCGGCGCTGGAGAAACTCCAGGGCGGACAGGGCGGTCTCCGAAGATTCAACGGATAATGTAATCATGGATGGAAGGATACCGCCTGGCGGCAGATAGGGCAAGGGGGAAGAAAAAGGGGCCAGGCGAGACAAACAGACTTCCTGACCCACATACAATCTTGCAAAACCGTCGGGTGGCAGGTATAAAGCATCGACTCCGAAGACCCCGCTTCACCTTTCCATCCTGAACCTCCGCTGAAGGGAAAACCGATGTCCCCGTTTTCGCCAGACGATCCGATGGAACCCCTCCCCTCGTATGACCACAAGGCCCTGCTCGAACTGGCCGGGATGCGCATGCCCTTCGGCAAGCACCAGGGAATGCTGCTGATCGACCTGCCCGAGACCTACGTCGTCTGGTTCGCTCAACAGGGCTTTCCCGAGGGGAGGCTCGGCAGGATGCTGCGGGCGGTCTACGAAATCAAGGTCAACGGCCTGGAGTTCCTCTTCGATCCCCTGCGCTGAGAACAAAAAAGACCGGCTCCCCTCGATGCAAGGCAGCCGGTCTCCAACTCGAAAAACACCTTTTGCTGTCGCCCTATTCCTTGAGCCTGACCCGCAGGCTCCCCTCCTCGATCGCGATCTCGTCGATGCCCGCGGCGAAGGCGCTCCAGAACCCCTCCCCGCCGCCGAACTCCTTCACCAGGTCCACGTTCTTCAGGTTGCCCAGCCAGGCGTTGGGCAGGGGAACGCCCCAGACGCTGACCCCCCTCAGGGCGACGACCGGCCTGCCCTCGGCGTAGGCGAGCTGGAGGCCCGCCGTCACCTTGAGGGTCTTGCCGCCGAGAAAGGGGAACTCCTCGTCGAGGGGGACGAGCAGCTTGGCGCTGTCCAGGTCGTCGGCGAGGTCGATGGCCAGCTTCGTCGCCAGGTCGGTGTTCTTCGCCAGCAGGGCGTTGAGTTCCTTCTCGCTCAGGACGATCTCCCGGTCCGCCCCCTCCTCGCTGTAGGCCTCCGGCTCCAGGGGCGCCTCCCCGGCAGACTGCGGCGGCTCCCGGCGGGAGGAAGGCCCCTTTTCAAAGGAGTCGAGGCGCTCCAGCTTGGCGTCGAGAGTCCTCTCTTCCTTCGCGCTCAGGGTCACCGGCTTGAATTCGGAGGGGAAGAGATAGGTCGTGACGGCCCACACCGCGGCCAGGGTCGCGATCACCGTGGCGACCACGACGATGGCGACGATCTTCAGCCCGCCGAGGCGCGCCCCCTGCGGCGGGGGTTGGACGTTCGGAGTTTCGTCGTTCACCGGCAGACCTCCCTCTTGTCGATGGTTTTTTATGCGTAACGCCGTCTGATTATAACAAATCCCGGCTGCCCGCTTTGTTCAACGAGATGTCAGTTGACCATGTGGAAAGTTTTCAGCCACGTTGCCAATATCCAAAAACATCGGAACGCATCGGAACCCAACCGCCATCGGATTCGGCAGCGCTTCCGGACCGGTTCCATTGCACCCACGAGCGTTGCCATCTGCAGGACACGTTGCCCTTCAACTGTTTGCCCACAAATCAGTCCTAGGCAAACCATCGGAATTAAAGCCGCTGAAAATTGAAACCCCCATGCTCTTTGATATTGTTAGCGATATGCTTGGAGCGTGGACAAATGAACATCCTTTTTATCTATCCTGAGTTTCCGGACACCTTCTGGAGCTTTAAACACGCGCTGAAGTTGGCCCACAAAAAAGCCTCCTCGCCGCCGCTGGGGCTTCTTACGATTGCGGCGATGCTGCCCCCGGATTGGGGCAAGCGCCTGGTCGACCTGAACGTCACCAAGCTTGCCGCGAAGGACCTGCAGTGGGCTGACGCGGTGTTTGTCAGCGCCATGCTGGTGCAAAGGGAGGCGACCCGTCAGGTCATTGACCGGTGCAGAAAAGCCGGGGTCCGGATCATTGCCGGAGGGCCGCTTTTTACGGCCGAACATGAGCAGTTCGAGGAGGTCGATCATTTCGTGCTGAACGAGGGGGAACTGACCCTCCCCCTGTTTCTGGCCGATTTGGCACAAGGAAAGGCCGGGCGCGTCTATGCGACTTCCGAATTCGCCGATCTCCAGACATCGCCCGTTCCTTTGTGGGAACTGGCGGACATGCGGCGCTATGCCGCCATGAGTCTGCAGTATTCGCGGGGCTGCCCTTTCCATTGCGAATTCTGCAACGTGACGGCGCTCTTCGGTCACCATCCCCGCACCAAGAGCACCGCCCAGATCCTTGCCGAACTCGACAGCCTCTACAACCAGGGGTGGCGGGGAAGCGTCTTCTTTGTGGACGACAACTTCATCGGCAACAAAAAGCATCTCAAGCAGGATCTTTTGCCCGCCCTTGCCGAGTGGCAGAAGAACAGAAGGAGGCTTTCTTTCTACACCGAGGCCTCCATCAATCTGGCTGACGACGAGCAACTGATTGACATGATGGTCGATGCCGGGTTTGACACGGTCTTTATCGGCATCGAAACGCCCAACGAGGCCAGCCTTGCCGAATCGGGCAAGGCGCACAACCAGGACCGAAATCTCGTTGAGGATGTCAAGCGGCTTCAGCGGGCGGGATTGCAGGTGCAGGGCGGATTCATTGTCGGCTTCGACAGCGACACCCCCGACATTTTTCAGAGGCAGATCGATTTTATTCAGGAGAGCAGCATCGTCACGGCGATGGTCGGCCTGCTTCAGGCGCTTCCCGGGACGAGGCTTTACGAACGCCTGAAACGGGAAGGGCGCCTGATCTCTGATGCGACAGGGGACAACGTCAGCATTGCAACCAATATCATCCCGGCCATGAGCCATGAAGCCTTGCAGGAGGGGTATAAAAATATCCTGCGGAATATTTACTCGCCCAAAAACTATTACCGACGGGTCAAGGGCTTTCTGCAGGAATACCGTCCGCCCAGGGTTCAATCCGCATTGAGCTTTCACTACAAGATGGCGCTGTTCCATTCCCTTTATCGCTTGGGGATTCTGGGCAAGGAGCGGCTTTATTTCTGGAAGACAATGCTCTGGACCCTTTTCAATCGCCCCCACTTGTTTGCCCAGGCCGTAACCCTCGCGATTTACGGCTACCATTTCCGAACCATCTGCAAGCGGTATATTTTGAAATGAAAGCTCCCCTGTTCGTTGTCAGGAGCGGCGGAGAAGGCGTTGAGACAGATCGGCCCGGGAACTTTTGCAGGCCAGTCCTTCCTTGAGAATGCGAGGTGCTTAGTGGGTCAAAATCCGGGGAAACCAGGAGAAGTCCTGCCAAAGAATGTCCGGGATGGCCAATTTAAAAGGATTCTGGAAACCACCACCGACGGAGTTGTTACACTGGACAAGACGGGGAGGTATACGTATGCCAATCCCGCTGCCGAGAGAATCCTGGGGGTTTCACATGAACTGATCCTCCAACGAACCTTTGACCAAACCGAATGGAAGTTCTCCACGATAACGGGCGCCCCCCTTCCCAATGATGAGACTCCCTTCAAAAGGGTTCTGCAGGAAACCAAGGCTGTCTATGGCATGAAACTGGTTATCGAGAGGCCCGATGGTGAGAGGATCGTGACGTCCACCAATGCCGCGCCACTCTTCGATGCCGATGGGCATTTTGACGGGATAGTGGGGGTCATCACCGATGTCACCGACCAGCAGGAACTCCTGGAACACAATCTCGCCTTTCACCATACCGTAGCGCACGATCTTCGTGGACCGCTCACGGTAATCCAGGGGCATGCTGAGATGCTAAAGGAAGCGTTTCGACAGGGCAAAGTCAAGGGCGGCGTTGTGCTGAACGTAGAAGAGATACTGAACGGCGCGGAAAAAATGAACGCCATGATTGAGGATCTTCTGGACACCTCGCGCATTGAAGGCGGGCAGGTCTCTCTGGAGCAAGAACCGATCGACCTGGACAGCTTTGTTTGGCCTCTCCTGCAAAAAACCCAAAAGGCCATAACTTTAAATCGGTTGGTGACACGAATTCCCCGGGGGCTGCCGGCCGTTTCGGCAGACCCTGCACGGCTGGAGCGCATATTGCTGAATCTTGTCAGCAACGCCCTCAAGTTCTCGCCGGCCGAGAGCAAAGTGATTATCGAGGCCCGGAAGATGGGCTGTGAAATCGTCATATCTGTCATCGATCAGGGAAAAGGGATCGTTCCTGAGGATTGTTCTCGGATCTTCAAGCGGTTTTTTCAGGTCAAAGGCCACCAAACTTCCAGCGGCGTCGGTTTAGGTCTGTATATCTGCAGGTTGCTGGTGGAAGGTCATGGCGGACACATCTGGGTTGAGAGCAAGCTTGGCGAGGGGAGCACCTTTCATTTCACTCTGCCGATCGCAGCAGAAGACATCTTGTAAAGTTCCCCGTGAGGAGCCATTTGAAATTAGAGTTTCCCGGATGTCACGATTTACAGGACGGGCATGCTCTCCCTGAAACAATATCCCACAAGTCGTGTTACAAATCGATCCTGAATCTTCTGGGGATTTTCAGAACAAAAAAGGCGCCAGTTACACGCCTGGTACCAATTGTAATATAGGCAAGTAAAGCAAGAGCCTCTAAGTCATTGAGACCTAGAGGCTCTTGCTATTCAGGGTTGTGATCTTCATCAGATCAAGCTTTCCCCCTTGAGTTTCTTTTGCCTACTTTTCTTTGCGATACAAAGAATAAGCAGGCCGGCTGTCGGGCCGGGACCCGACGGTTCCACGCATCTAAAAACGACCGATCAGGCCAGGGCCACTCAATCCCCGGCGCAGACCCCCCGCAGATCGGCGACCAGGGCGGCGATCTCCTCCTCGGCAGTGTTCCAGGAGCACATGAAGCGGGCGTGTCCCGAACCGATGAATGTATAGAAGTGCCAGCCCCGCGCCTGAAGAGCGTCGATGGCCGCCGGGGCCATCTGGACGAAGACGCCGTTGGCCTGCACGGGATGAACGATCTTCACCCCGGCAATCCCCTTCATCCCCTGCTCCAGTTTGCGGGCGCAGCGGTTGGCGTGGGCGGCGTGGCGCAGCAGGGCGCCCCCCTCGAGCATGCCGATCCAGGGAGCGGCGAGAAAGCGCATCTTGCTGGCGAGCTGGCCGGCCTGCTTGCAGCGGTAGTCGAACTCGCGGGCCAGCTAGGGGTCGAAGAAGACGACCGCCTCGCCGACGGGCATGCCGCACTTGGTGCCGCCGAAGGTGAGCACGTCGACCCCGGCCTCCCAGGAGAGTTTCCGGGGGGCGACGCCGAGGGAGGCGACGGCGTTGGCGAAGCGGGCGCCGTCCATGTGAACGCGCAGCCCGAGGCTCCGGGCCAGTTCGCCCGCCGCGCCGAGCTGCGCCGGGTCGTAAACAGTGCCCAGCTCGGTGGCCTGGGTCAGGCTCAGGACTTGCGGCTTGGAGTAGTGGATGTCGCTGCGGCGGTGTACCGTGTGCTCCACCGCCTCCAGATCGACCCGGCCGTCTTCGCCGGGGACGAGGAGGATCTTGGTGCCGTTGGAGAAGAACTCGGCGGCGCCGCATTCGTCGGTCTCCACGTGGGCCATCTCGTGGCAGACGATGCTGTGGTAGGAACGGCACAGCGAGGAGAGGGCCAGGGAGTTTGCGGCGGTGCCGTTGAAGACGAAGAAGACCTGGCAGTCGGTCTCGAAGAACTCCCGCAGCAGGTCGCAGGCCCGGGCCGTCCACTCGTCGTCGCCGTAGGCCCGAGCGTAGCCGTGCCGGACCTCCTCGAGGGCCTGCCAGGCCTCGTCGCAGATGCCGGCGTAGTTGTCGCTCGCGAACTGGATCTTCTCTGGGGTGCTGGACATGGTCGATTCCATCCTTTCCCGGCCACCCGGGCCGGCCTGAATACCCTTATATTACAGGGAAACGACAGGCGCGGTGAATCTTTTCCGCGATCCGGAAAGACGTCCCAAGCTCAAAAGGGGGCTCCGTCCCACCAAGGGGAGGGTTAACGTTTATAATTAGGACAGGACCTTTCGCCCCTTTCGAGACCGCAACCCTCTGTCGGAGCGGAACAATGGCCTCCCGGATTCGCAAGACGCTCTCCTCCTGCCTGCCCCGAACCATCCAGAGCCAGATGATCCTCCTGGTCTCGGCGGTGGTCCTGGTTCAGATCGTCGTCAGCGGGATCATCTTCGCCAGCCTGGTCGGCAACATCCTGACGGTGCAGATCGGCAGACGGGCCCTCGACATCGCCGGAACGGTCTCCGCCATGCCCGAGGTCCGGCGGGCGGTGGAGGGAGGCGACCCGGCGGGCATCGTCCAGGAGATCGCCGAGGCGATCCGCGGGAACACGGGCGCCGAATTCGTGGTGGTCGGAGACAGGACCGGCAGGCGCCTCTCCCACCCCGACCCGGCAAAGATCGGCAGGTTTTTCGTCGGAGGCGATATCGGACCGGCCCTCCGGGAGGGGAAGGCCTACGTTTCGAGGGCGGTCGGCACCCTCGGTCCCTCCCTGCGGGGGATCGTTCCGGTGCGCGGCGAAAGCGGCGCCGTCGCCGGCTTCGTCGCCGTCGGCTACCTGACCGAAGACGTGGAAAAGACGGTCCGCGCACAACAGAGGGAGCCGCGGGTCTTCGTCTTCATGATGATCCTCATCGGGCTGCTCAGCGCGGTGCTGATCGCAAAATACTTCAAAAGGGCGATCCTGGGCCTGGAACCGGCCGAGATCGCCTCCCTCTACCAGGAGCGCGGCGCCATTCTGGAATCGATCCGGGAGGGGGTCGTCGCCATCGACGGCGAGGGCGCCGTCCGCCTTGCCAACAGGGCGGCCCTGAATTACACCGGGCTTGACCCGGCCCTGCCGGTGGTCGGCCGGCCGGTCGAGGAGATCCTCCCCGGCGCCGACATGGAAAGGCTGCTGAAAACGGGAGCGGAAGAATACGACCGGGAGCTGGTCGTCGGCGGCAAGGAGATGGTCTTCAACATGGTGCCGGTCTTTCACCAGGAGCAGGTCATGGGGATCGTCGCCAGTTTCCGGCGCAAGGACGAGCTCGAGCGGCTCGCAAGGGAACTGGCCCAGACCCGGGAATACACCGAAATGCTCCGGGTCCAGGCCCACGAATACTCCAACAAGCTGCACACCATCGCCGGGCTTCTTCAGCTCGAGGCCTACACCGAGGCGCTGGAGCTGATCCTCACCGAGTCCTCGGGACACCAGGAGCTGATCCAGCTGCTGGGCGAAGCGGTCCCCCACCCGGTGGTCTCCGGCCTGATCATCGGCAAGTACAACCGCGCCCGGGAGCTGAAGATCGCCTTCGACATCGACCGGCAGAGCAGCATGCGGGACATCCCCTCCCGGATCGGCCAGGAAAAAATAGTCACCATCCTGGGCAATCTGATTGACAACGCCCTCGAGGCGATTCGCGACAGCGCCAACCCCCAGGGGAGCCTCAAGCTGTCGATGACCGACATCGGCGACGACCTGATTTTCGAAGTCGAGGACTCGGGCCGGGGAGTCGACCCCGAGATAGCCGACAGAATTTTCGCAAAGGGGGTCTCGACCAAGGGGGCGGGAAAAAGGGGCGTCGGGCTCTACCTGGTCGCAAATGCCCTCGAAGAGCTCGGGGGCGAGGTCACCGTCTCCGGCGGGGAACTGGGGGGCGCCCTCTTTACCGTGATGATCCCCAAGGGAAAGGCGGACGAGGAATGAAAACGATACGGGTGCTGATCGTCGAGGACGACCCGAGGATCTCCGAACTGCACCGGCGATTCACCGAAAAGGTGGAGGGGTTCGAGACCGTGGGCATCGCCAACACCCTCCCCGAGGCGCAGGAGATGGCGGAGGTCCTCGAGCCCGACCTGGTCCTGCTCGACCTCTTCTTCCCAGAGGGGAGCGGCATGGACCTGCTCTGGAAACTGCGGTCCCAGGGACGCCAGGTCGACCTGATCCTGATCACCGCCGCCAAGGAGGTCTCGGCCCTGCAGGAGGCGATGCGCGGAGGCGCCTTCGACTACATCATCAAGCCTGTGGTCTTCGGGCGCTTCGAAGATTCCCTGCGCAAGTTCCGCGAGCACCGCGGCCAACTCGAGGGGCGCGACACCCTCGAGCAGTCCGATGTCGACAAGCTGCTGCACCCGGCCGCCGCGGGCTCCGGGGACACGTCGCAGGCCCCGAAGGGGATCGACCCGCTGACCCTGAAAAAGGTCGTCAAGGTCTTCGAGGACGCCTTTGCGGAGGGCGCCGGCGCCGAAGAGGTCGCCGAGCGCATCGGGGCCAGCCGCTCCACGGCGCGCCGCTACCTGGAGTTCCTGGTATCGACGGGGTGCCTGCGCGCCGACGTCGTCTACGGCACCGTCGGCCGGCCCGAGCGGAGGTATTCACGCAAGTAGGGGATTATGAGGTTGCGCCGGCGGGTGGCAGGAAAAGGGAAGCCTGCCCTCAGGCCCTCCTGAGAATTATTATCCCTCGCTGACCTGGCTTTCGAC
>NZ_PKUB01000023.1:65319-82383 GCF_002868845.1 Desulfuromonas sp. | reverse complement strand
GAGCTGAGAGCGTATATCCGCGATGCTTTCCACCAGGAAAGCGTTTATCGGGAAATCCTCTCCACCTATGGCCCATGACGTTTTTCCCGGGATTTTGGCTGACACCAGCATGGACCCTATAAATAAACATCACATTCTTCTTCTCGGGCCCTCTCTCGGGGCCGTCAGCGGGGTTTCTACCCACCTCAACCTGCTCCTGCAGTCCCGGCTGGGAGAGGATTTCCGCCTGGGTCACTTTCAGGTCGGCAGCGAGGGGCGGGACGAAACCGCTGCAATCAAAGTCTTCAGGCTGTTTTCCAGCCCCTTTCTCTTCTGCCGGGAATTGATCAGGTCGCAGGTCGAGGTCGTCCACCTGAACACCTCCCTCAACCCAAAAGCGTTCTGGAGGGATGTCGTCTATCTGCTCATCGCCAAGGCGCTTAAGAAAAGGGTCGTTTTCCAGGTCCACGGGGGCAAACTCCCGGAAGATTTCTTTGCCGGCAATGGGATTTTGACCCTTTTTTTGAAATGGATATTGAGAAAGAGCGATGCGGTGGTCCTCCTGGCGGAGATCGAAAAGGAGGCCTACTCGAGATTTGTTGCCCTGGAGCGGGTTCTGCTGATTCCCAACGCCGTCGATCTTCGTTATTTCGAAAATTGTCCGGAAAAGACATTCCCCAACAAACAGATCTCTGCCGTGTATATCGGACGTCTGACCCGGGACAAGGGCGTACACGAAATTCTCGATGCGCTTGACATGCTGGTCAATGAGGAGATGATCGAAACGGTCAGGGTCACCCTTGCCGGAAGCGGCCCCGATGAACCGAGCCTGAAGCGGCTCGTGGCCGACCGCGGCCTGGAACCCTTTGTCACCTTTGCCGGGCCCGTCTTCGATGAGCTGAAACAGGCCTTCTGGGAGGAGGCCGAACTTTTCCTCTTCCCGACCTACCACGAGGGGCTGCCCTATGCGGTTTTGGAGAGCCTCGCCTCGGGTACACCGGTCGTGACGACAGCCGTCGGAGGGATCCCGGACGTTGTCGAGGAGGGCCGGCACGGGGTTTTCGTTCCTCTCCGCGACGCGAAGGCCCTTGCCGAGGCGATCAAGGAGATGATCGGCGACCGGGAGAGAATGCGGCAGATGTCCGCGGCGTGCAGGGCGCGGGCCGAGGAAATGTACTCTCTTGACCGCTTGTCAGGCCAGTTCTCCCGTCTGTACACCGAAATCATAGGATAGTGGTGCTGTAATGTGCGGTATTGCCGGATTTGCCCTTCGCGGGCAAGAGCATCGGAAAAACGAAGAGCTGCTTTCGGCCATGGCACGGACCCTGGCACACCGGGGTCCGGACGATGAAGGCTTTTTTCACGCCTCCAGCAGGAGCGGGGAAACGTCCATCGGCCTGGCTCACCGCCGGCTTTCGATCATCGACCTCGCCGGAGGCCACCAGCCCCTCGGCAACGAGGACGGCAGCATCCAGATCGTCTTCAACGGGGAGGTGTACAATTTCGCCTCCCTGCGCCAGGACCTGATCGGACGGGGGCATCGTTTTCTCACCAATTCGGATACCGAGACGGTGGTCCATGCCTACGAAGAGTACGGCGAAGATTGCGTCGATCACCTGCGGGGGATGTTCGCCTTTGCCATCTGGGACGCCAACCGCGAGAAGCTCCTTCTCGCCAGGGACCGTTTCGGCAAAAAGCCCCTCTTTGTTCACCAGCGCGGCGAAGAACTCCTTTTTGCCTCGGAGATCAAGGCCATTCTCTCCTTCCCGGGGGTGTCGGCAGGCGTTGATCGGGACGCCCTCTGGGACTACCTCGCCTACCGCTACGTCCCCGGGCCCGCCACCCTCTTCGCGGGGATTCGCAAGCTCCCGCCCGGGACCGTGGCGGTCTGGGAAGACGGCAAACTGAGAGAGCGTACCTTCTATCGTCCCCCTGACGGTGACCTCCGCAGGGAGGGGGCGCACGGCGACGATCCCGTCGGGGCGTTTCTCGATCAGCTGGACGAATCGGTCGCCATTCGCATGGTCAGCGACGTTCCCTTCGGGGCCTTCCTCTCCGGCGGAATCGACTCGTCGGCGGTCGTCGCCCTGATGGCCCGCCACAGCAACCTTCCGGTGAAGACCTTTTCGGTCGGGTTCCGCGAAGAGCAGTACAGCGAACTCTCCCATGCCGCCCTCATCGCCCGGGAGTTCCGCACCGAGCACCAGGAGCTGGTCGTTTCCCAGGACCACCTGATGGACGAACTCGAGGCCCTGGTCCGGTTCCGTGACGCTCCCGTTGCGGAACCTTCCGACATCCCGATCTACCTCCTTGCCAGGGAGGCGCGCAAGAGCGTGAAGATGGTCCTGACCGGGGAGGGGAGCGACGAGGTGCTGGGGGGGTATCCGAAACACGTTTTCGAGCGCTATGTTCGCCCCTATCAGCTGCTGCCCGCGGGGATTCGCCACCGTCTTTTCGAACCGCTGGTCAAAGCCCTTCCCTACAGGTTCCGACGGGCCAAGACCGCGATCGTCAACCTTGGCCTGGACCATGACCATGACCGTCTTCCGCGTTGGTTCGGAGCTCTCTCGCACCGGGAGCGGGAGCAGTTGGTCGCATTCCGGCCTTCCCCGAAGATGGATCCGGCCTTCTCCGGTCCCCCTTTTGACGTGGAGAGCGGCAACAGCGCCCTTCGCAGAATCCTCTATTTCGACCAGACGAGCTGGCTTCCGGACAACCTCCTCGAGCGGGGGGACCGCATGACCATGGCGGCCTCCCTGGAGGCGCGCATGCCCTTCATGGATCACGAACTGGCAGCGTTCGCTTCCTCCCTTCCGGACCGCTTCAGGGTTCGCGGGCGCCAGACCAAGTGGATCCTCCGGGAGGCGATGAAGAGAATCCTGCCGGAGAGCATTCTGGAGCGCCCCAAGGTCGGGTTCCGGGTGCCGGTGAACGAATGGTTCCGGGGGCCGATGCGGGACTATCTCTGCGACCACCTGACCGGGCCGGGATCCCTGACCCGCCTCTATTACCGGCCGGAGGCGCTCAATGCCATTCTCGACGAGCACGTCAAGGGGCGCCAGAATCACGAGAAACTCCTCTGGACCCTTCTGAACCTGGAGATCTGGCACCGGCAATACGGGGTGACGGCGTGAACCGCGTCGCCTGGATGATAAACCGCCTGCGCGTCATGGGGGCGCGGGAAATCGCGCACCGCGCGAACCGGGCGCTCTGCCAGGTCCGCGAAGGGCGAAAGATCGCAAGGGGGTGGCGCCCCGAACCGGCTACGCCCGCGGGGCCGAAGTTCGCGCTCTTTCCGGCGGAAGGAGCCGTCCGGCGCTGGCACGAGTATTTCTCCCTCGACGAGGCGGGCCTTGCCCTTCTGGAGGGGGGGCGGATCGATTTTTTCGGCCATGCCCCGGTGGACGTCGGGAGGCCGGTTCGCTGGCACCACGACCCGCTCAGCGGGATCGCAGCCCCGGCGGACAGCTTCGGCAAGGGGATCAATTACCGGGACGATGCTCTGGTCGGCAACGTCAAGGTCCTCTGGGAGCTGGGACGGCACCAGCACCTCGTTCCGCTCGCCGTCGCCTACGCCGTCACAGGCAATCAGAGCTACCGGGATGCGGTCGCCGAGCAGATCCGCGGCTGGATCAGGGACAACCCCTTCGGCCTCGGAATCCACTGGTGCAGTGCCCTGGAGGCGGCGCTGCGGCTCATCTCCTGGGCGATCGTGCACAGCCTTTTCGCCCTGCGCGACGGCGAGGAGGGCCTTTTCGGCGCCGTGGAGGGCAGCGAAGTCGGGGCGAGCATCTACCAGCATGCCTGGTTCGTGGCCCATTTTCTCTCCCGGCACTCCTCGGCCAACAACCACCTGATCGGCGAGTTGACCGGGTTGTGGACGGCGACCCAGGTCTTCGACCTCGGGGCGCAGGGCGAAAAGTGGGGGCGCATGGCCCAGGCGGAACTCGAGCAGGAGGCTCTCAAGCAGGTCTGCCCCGACGGCGTCAACAGGGAGCAGGCGACCTACTACCACCTCTGGGTGCTGGAGTACTTCCTTTTCGCCGCCCTCGTGGGGAGGAGGTCCGCGACCCCCTTCTCGCCCGGGTTTCTGGAGGGGATCGAGGCGATGGCCGGCTTTCTGCGCTCCATCACTCCGGAAGGGGGAGTCCCTCCCCAGATCGGGGATGCGGATGACGGCTGCGTTGCCCGCTTTGATCCACGCTGGCCCCAGGATCCCTACGGACCCGTCCTGGCGGCGGCCGAAACCCTTGCGAGCGGGACGGCACCCACCGGGGAGCCGTCGCAGAAAGCCTTCTGGTACGGGTTGGCCGCCGGTGCCTTCCAAACTAATGAGCGGCACCCGGTGGCGAAAGACGGGGCTTCAACCTTCCCCCGGGCTTATTCCAACGGGGGATACGCGGTCATGGGGGATGCAGACTGCCGCCTCGTCTTTGACGCCGGCCCGCTCGGCTACCCGTCGATCGCCGCTCACGGTCACGCCGACGCCCTGAGCTTCTGCCTTGCCGTCGGGGGGCTCTGGTGGCTGGTTGACCCGGGGACCTATGCCTACCACAGCGAGCCGGCGTGGCGAAATTACTTTCGCGGCACCTCGGCGCACAACACCCTGCTGGTCAACGGCCAGGACCAGTCCCGGATCGGCGGTCCCTTTCTCTGGACGGAGCACGCCGCCGCCGCCCTGGACGGATGCGGCGTCGACGATGGAGGAGGGCAGTGGGCTCAGGGGCACCACACAGGATACCGGCGTTTCGACGTCACCCACCGGCGCCGGGTCGTTTTTGACCCTTCGGCCAGAGAGGTCCAGATCCTCGACGAGATCGATGGCCCGCAGCCTCGGGATGTGGCTCTCTTTTTTCACTTCGCTCCCGAGGTGACCCTCGAGGAGGGCGCCGCCGGCCGCTGGCTTGCGTCGAGATCGGCATCGCGGGACACCCTCAGTCTTTCCGTCGATCCGGGATGGGACTGGGAGGTCAAGCGAGGCAGCCATTAACCGATCCTCGGCTGGTATTCCCCGGCGCTCGGGAAAAAGGAACCCGCCCCGACGCTGGTCGGCCATTGCCGCAATCGGACCACACGGAGCGTGACGACCGAAATCGCAATTCATAAAGAGGAGGGATAAGGATATGAAGATCAGCATTCTGGGTATGGGGTATGTGGGGGCCGTTTCGGCGGGCTGCCTGGCCAACGAGGGGCATCAGGTCGTCGGCGTGGACCCGGTAGAGGCCAAGGTCGCCCTGATCAACGAAGGCAAGACGCCCATCATTGAACAGGACATTGGCGACTTCATCGCCCGTGCCGTCGCCGCCGGGCGCCTGAAGGCGGTCACCAACGCCTTCGATGCGGTCATGGAAACGGACATCTCCTTTGTCTGCGTCGGGACGCCGAGCCAGCTCAACGGCAACCTCGATCTGAAGTACATCCGCCGTGTCTGCGAGAAGATCGGCGAGGCGATCAAGGAAAAGGACGGGCGGCACGTGGTGGTCATCCGCAGCACCATTCTGCCGGGGACGATGCGCGGAGTCATCATTCCAACCCTCGAAGAGTCTTCGGGCAAAAAGGCCGGGGTCGATTTCGGGGTATGCAACAACCCCGAATTCCTGCGGGAGGGGACCGCCGTCTACGACTTCTATCACCCTCCCAATACGGTCATCGGAGAGACTGACAGTTTCAGCGGAGAACTCGTCGCCTCCATCTACGCCAAGATGGACGCCCCCATGATCCGCACCGAGGTCGAAACGGCCGAGATGGTCAAGTACGTCGACAACGTCTGGCACGCTCTCAAGGTCGGCTTTGCCAACGAGATCGGCAACATCTGCAAACGGGTCGGAACCGACAGCCACAAGGTGATGGACATCTTCTGCCAGGACACCAAGTTGAACATCTCTCCTTACTACCTGAAGCCCGGCTTCGCCTTCGGCGGCTCCTGCCTGCCCAAGGACCTGCGGGCCCTGACCTACAAGGCGAGTGACCTCGACCTTCAGGTGCCGATCCTCAGTGCCATCCTGCCGAGCAACGTTCTTCAGGTCGAGCGGGGCGTGCAGATGGTTATGGAGAAGGGCCGCAAGAAGGTCGGGATCTTGGGATTCAGCTTCAAGGCCGGCACCGACGACCTGCGGGAGAGCCCGATAGTCGAGGTGATCGAGCGGTTGCTCGGAAAGGGGTACGACATCCGGATCTATGACCGCAACGTGAATCTGGCCAAGCTGGTCGGGGCCAACCGCGACTATATTCTCAACCATATCCCCCACATCTCCGGGATGATGGTCGAGAGTGCGGACGAGGTGCTCGCTCATGCCGAAACCATCGTCGTCGGCAACGGCGCCGCCGAGTTCGCGGACGTTCTCGACCGGACGGAGGAGGGGCAGGTCGTGGTCGACCTGGTGCGCATCTGCGACCGGCGCAGCGAGGAAGGCAAGTACGATGGCATCTGCTGGTAAGGGCCGCCGGGTCCTGATCATCATCGAAAATCTGCCCGCCCCCTTCGACCGCAGGGTCTGGCAGGAGGCGACCACCCTCAGGGATGCCGGTTATTCAGTCAGCATCGCCTGTCCCACCGGCAAGGGATACGAGAAGAAGTATGAGGTCGTCGAGGATATTCCCATCTACCGTTACCGGCTGCCGACCGAAGGCAGCGGCGCCTTGGGCTACCTGGTCGAGTATTCCGCAGCCTTGTTCTGGCAGTTCGTGATCTGCTGGAGGGTCTTGTTCGGGCCGGGGTTCGATGTCATCCACGCCTGCAACCCGCCGGACAACATTTTCCTCATCGGCGGATTTTTCAAACTGTTCTTCGGGAAAAAGTTCCTTTTCGACCACCACGACATCAACCCCGAACTGTACGAGGCAAAATTCGGCAGGAGGGACGTTTTCTACAAGCTGATGCTGGCCTGGGAGCGTTGGACCTTCAAGACGGCGAACGTTTCGATTGCCACCAACGAGTCCTACAAGAAGATCGCCATCGAGCGCGGCGGGATGGACCCGGAGAAGGTCTTCGTCGTGCGCAGCGGCCCCAAGCTCGACCGCCTGAAAATTCTCCCCGCGATACCCGCTCTCAAAAAAGGGCGCAAATACCTGGTCGGCTATGTGGGGGTCATGGGGGCGCAGGAAGGGATCGACTACCTGCTTCGGGCGGTCAAGCACATCGTTCAGGTCATGGGGAGGGAAGACATCCATTTCGGTCTCGTCGGCGGCGGGACCGACCTGGAAGCCATGAAGCGCTACGCCGAGGAGCTCGGGGTCGCCGACTATGTGACCTTCACCGGCCGCGTGCCTGACCAGGATCTTCTTGAAATGCTGAACACCGCCGAGGTCTGCGTCAACCCCGATGTCGCCAACGAGATGAACGACAAGTCGACCATGAACAAGATCATGGAATACATGGCGCTGGGCAAGCCGGTCGTCCAGTTCGACCTTACCGAGGGGCGCTTCTCCGCGCAGGACGCCTCCCTGTATGCCCGCAAGAACGACGAGATCGACCTGGCGGAGAAGACGGTCCAGCTTCTGGACGATCCGGAGGCGCGGGCCCGAATGGGCGAGTTCGGCCGCAACCGGGTTCTCAACGAGCTGGAATGGGAGTACGAGGCCCCCAAGCTTCTTGCCGCCTACGAGGCCCTCTGGGCTTCCCGCGGTTGAGAGGGCGGCCCCACCCGGAAGATGGTTTTATGGCCGGTATGCAGAGTAGAACAAGATGGAAAGTCGTTCTTTTCTCCCTTCTGGCCCTGTCCACGGTGCTCTTTATCGCTCGCTATGAGCCTTACCAGAACGTGGGGCCGGAGTTGCTGGCGGCCCCCGCACTCTCCGGGCCATGGGCGCAGTGGCAGGGGCAGGGGCCGGCCGGTTCGATCGCGATTGCCGGGGGGGAGGCGCGCCTGCGCCTGGAGGATGGCGCTGCAAGCGCCCGTCTGACCCGGGCCATCGATGACCCGGCCCGCTTCGCGCTGCTTCGCTTTGCAGGCGCCCTGCGGACGGAGGACGTGGTCGGCGGGGAAAAGGAATGGGAAAAGGCGCGCCTCGTTTTGAGCAGCCTTGACGCGGCCGGGCGCTCTCTGCCCGTGGATCACCACCTCGTTCGTCTGACGGGAAGCCGACCGTGGAAAGAATACGCGAAGGTTTTCCGTGTTTCCAGGGAGACCAGGAAAATGGTCGCCACCGTGCAGTTGCTTCACTCCACGGGGACCGTGTGGGTCAAAGACCTGAGTCTGCGCCCGGTGGCAGAGAAGCCGGTTTTCGCGGCCTGCCGAGCCGTGGCATTTTTCTTGTGGGGGGCCTTCCTCCTCTGGCTCCTCGCACCCTATGCTGCCGGTGCCCGCAATCTCCTTCTGCGGGGTGCGGTCGTCCTGGCCGTAGCGGCCATTCTGGCAGGCACCTTGATGCCCGCTGATATGAAGTTTTCTTTTCTCGACGATCTGTCGGTCACCACTCAGCAGGTGCAGGTCCACAAGGAAAGCGCCCCCCGTCCCCCCGCCGCACCCTCCGACGCGCCTGAATTATGGCAGTCCCTCTTCAAGACGCGGCACGTCACCAGCAAGCTCGGCCATTTCGCTTTTTTCGGAGTGCTGGCGGTCGCCCTGCGACTGGCCCGGCCGGGGCAGGGCAAAACGAGCCTGTTCACCGATGCGCTCATGTTGGCGGGGGCCACCGAGATGCTTCAGTTTTTTGTCGAGGGGCGCTCGCCCGCGGTTTTCGATCTGCTGATTGACGCCTCGGGCGTGTTGTTCGGGGCCGCGGCCTTGTGGCTTGTACGGCGCGGCCGCCGGCGTCCGGCGGTGCCCGTCTCGGGGGTGATATGAGCCGCGCTGCCGACTGGAAAAGAGTCGCCAGGCCAGAACTGGCGCTGCTTTTCGCCTGTGCCCGGACCGATCTCGGCCCGGAGTCGGCCGAAGCGGTTCGCGCTCTGCTCGGCCGGCAGCTCGACTGGACGTTTCTGCTTCGGGCGGCACGGCGACACGGCCTGCAGCCGCTTCTTTACTGGCACATCAAGGAGGTTCCCCCGGGCGTCGTTCCGGAGGAGATTTTGAAGCGCCTGGAGAGGCATTTCCGGGGCAACGCGCGCAGAAACCTGTTCCTGACCGGGGAGCTGGTCCGCATTCTGGAGCGGTTCCGGGCCAGGGGGATTCCCGCCATCCCCTTCAAGGGGCCGGCCCTCACCGAGGCCCTCTACGGGGATCTCGCCTTGCGGGAGTTCTGTGATCTCGACATCCTGGTTCCCAGGGGCCGGGCCCGGGAGGCGGTGGAGTCCCTCGCCGCCGAGGGCTACCTGCCCTTCGCCGCGCTCACCCCGGAACAGCATCACCGCTGCCTCAAGTTCTTCCATCACCTGCACCTGACCCACCCGACGAGGGGTTTTTTTGTCGAGATCCACTGGCTGTTTTTTCGCAGCAAGTACACCTTCGCCCTCGACATGGGCCGATTCTGGGCCACCCACGAGGCCCGCCCGGAGAGCGCCGGGCTGAATTCGCTTCCCCCCGAAGAGGCGCTGTTGTATCTCTGCGCCCACGGCACGGTTCACGCCTGGGAGGAGTTGAAATGGGTCTGCGATGTCGCTGCGCTTCTCAATCGCCATGCCGACCTCGACTGGGGGAAAGTCCTGGCGTTGGCCGATGACCTTCGCTGCCGGCGAGGGCTTTTTCTGGGCCTGGTATTGGCCGGGGCTCTTCTTGACGCACCGGTTCCGAAGGAGGTCGCGGCGAAGGCCGAAGGAGACCGCCGGGCGGTTGCCCTGGCGGCCCTGGTGTGGCAGAATCTCAACGCAGACGGCGGCCGGCCGCTGTCCAAATTTGCGGGGTTCGCCTTCAACCTGAAGGTCAAGGAATGCGTCGCCGACCGGCTTCGGCTCTGCGCCGGCTTTGCCTTCGCCCTGACCGAAGCCGACTTGCCCACTCTGCAACTGCCCGGAGGTCTGTTCTTTCTCCATTACCTGTTGCGCCCTTTGCGGCTGCTGCGGGAGTTGGGCTCCGGGCTCATCGGCAGGGTCAGGGGGGGGCGCGGGGAGTGAAAGGGCTTTTTTCCGTTGAAAGGGGGGGCATGGTGGGCGCTGCCCTTTGCCCAGGGCCTTGTGAGTTCCGATTGGTACAGGGCTTGCATTTGTAATTTTTGAGGCAGGGGGATGGAAAGGTGCCTTTGCCCGGGATGGGAAAAAGGTGGATTTCCCCGGTCAGATATGCGACTATTCGAAATAACTTATCTTGAATATTTGCTTAAAAAGTAAGAGGTTATGAAAAAAAGCCAATGCCTTGAGGTGCGTTTTGCACGGCAGCCGTCTTTCGTCGGCCGGGAAGTGGCCGGTGAGTTCATCCTCGTCCCGATTATCCGGAGGTCCGAGGATGTCGACTGCATCTACAATCTCAACGAGGTTGGAGCCCTGATCTGGCAACTGCTCGACGGACAGCGCACCGCAGCCGAGATCGGGGAGCAGATTGTGAGCGAGTTCGAGGTGGACCCCGCCCGGGCGGAAGCCGATCTGCTGGAGCTCCTGCAGCAACTCGAAAGCGTCGGGGCGATAACACCGGTCTGATATGGCGTGCGGATATTCGGTCATTACCTACGGCGAATTCGCCGATCGCCTCTTTGCCAAGGCCGGGGGGGGGCGCCTCCCCCTCTTTGGCAGCATGGAGGTGACGGCCCGCTGCAACCTGCGCTGCGCCCACTGCTACATCAACGAGCCCGCCGGTGACGAGGCGGCCCGGCGCGAGGAGCTGAGTGCCGCCGAGCTGCGGGGGGTCCTCGATCAGCTGGTTGAGGCGGGTTGCCTGTCGCTCCTTTTGACCGGCGGCGAGCCCTTTGTGCGCGAGGACTTCCTCGACATCTACACCTACGCTAAAGAGCGGGGGCTGATGGTCGCCCTCAATACCAACGGCACGACCATCTCCCCGGAAATCGCCGACCACCTGGGCAGGTACCTCCCCATGCAGGTCGAGATTTCCATCTACGGCGCGACCCGCCAGACCTTCGAGCGGGTGACGGGGGTGCCCGGCTCCTTCGACCGCTGTATGCGCGGCATCTCTCTCCTGCGGGAGCGCGGTGTGCCCCTCGGGCTGAAGACCGCCGCGATGACCCTCAACCGGCACGAAGTCGCCCAGATGGCCGAGTTCGCGGCCGGGCTCGGTCTGAAATTCCGCTTCGAGTCGGTTCTCAACCTGCGCCTCGACGGCGGGCGAGAGGCCGAGGCGGTGAGGCTTTCGCCCGAAGAGGTGGTGGCGCTCGATTACGTCGTCCCCGCCCGGGTCGAGGAGTATCGCAAGTCGGCCGACAAGTTCCAGGGGGCTCCCCTCGATCCCGACCCGCTGTACAACTGCGGCGCCGGCCAGACGATGTTCCACATCGACCCCAACGGGATGCTCGGCATCTGCATGATGGCGAAGCAGCAGCTCTTCGACCTGCGTCGCGGAACGTTCGCCGAGGGGTGGGGGGATTTTTTCCCCGAAGTCCTGGCCCAGAAGGGGCCTCTTGAGTCCCCCTGCCGGAAGTGCGACATTTTCAACCTGTGCATCCAGTGCCCGGCCATGGCTCATATCGAAGAGGGCGACCAGGGGGCGCGGATCGATTACATGTGCCGGATCGCCCATCTCAAGGCCGAGGCCTTCGGCTACCAGGCCCGGGGCCCCTTCGGCCAAAGAGTGGAGAGCCGTAAAGAACATCGCAACATTGAAGAGGAGGAGCGTGATGAAAAAAGCCTATCGCAAGCCTGAACTCGAGCAGGTGAAACTGGTGATGGAGGAGGCGGTTCTGGAGGGTTGCAAGACCGGAACCGGCGGGGGGAATAATACGGCCTATCCCTGCCAGGGCGCCAAGAGTTCGCCGATCGGCCCCATCAAGGCCTGCCGGGGGAACTCGAAAAGCTGATTGGCCCTTTCGCCTCGCCCGCGGGAGTTTGCCCTTTCCCTCTGCCGAGAGGAACGGTATGTGTCGGCCTGACCGGCCGCACCGGAGCGGAGCGTTTTCCTCCACGGGGTGCCAATGCGTGACCTTGTTCTGACCCAGAAGGACTTTGCCGAGATGCTCCGGGAGGTTGTGTCCCCCGGCGGCTGCATCGCCTTTCGTGCGCAGGGCCAGAGCATGGCCCCCTTCATCTGCGACGGCGACCGGGTGACGGTTCGGCGGTTCGGCGGGCGGGTGCGGCGCGGAGACGTCGTCCTGACCGAGGTCGCCCCGGGGAACCTCCTGCTTCACCGGGTCATCGGGGCCGGGCCGGGCGGTATCGTGACCCGCGGCGACGCCCTGTGCGCTCGCGACGGGGGGACGGTCCCCTACGAGCGCGTTCTCGGCCGTGCCGTCCGCCTCGAAGGGCGGGGGTACAATTTTCACCTTCGGCGTNCGACGCTCAGAAGCCGCCGCTGGCTGTCGGGCCTCTCCCGCAAGGTCTGCGCCCTGCTCGGTTGAGAACCCATGAAAGAGACGGAATGACGCGAAGACACTTTGCCATCGGCAATATCCGCTTTGCCCTGGAGTACGACCCGGCCCCCCGGGAGATCCTTGTTCACCCGGCCCTGGAGAGCTTTTCGGTCGACGCCCCTGCGGCCGAACCGGACATCGTGTTCGCCGTCGATCCCGATCCGGCGAGTCCCGATTTTACCGGGATGCGGCAGCTCTTTTCCACCGGCCCGGAAGGTTTGTGGTCCGTATGGGAAGACCCGGACCAGCGCGGTTACACCATCGCCCTCCAGAACGACGAGGAGCCGGTGCCCAACCGGATCGTGCGGACGGACCGAAGCTTCTCTCGCTGCACCATTATCGAAACGGAGGATCGGCGAACGGTCTATCCCCTCGGCTACCCGCTGGCCGAGATGGTCCTGATGGCCCACGCCAACATCAACCGGGTCGGGGTGGTCTTCCATTCGGCCTGCATCGTTCTCGACGGCAAGGGCTATCTCTTCGCAGGTATCTCCGGCGCCGGCAAGTCGACCATCTCCCAGATCTGGCTTGAGGAGGGCAGCGCCGAGGTGTTGACCGACGAGCGGGTTCTGGTCCGGGAGGAGGACGGCGCCCTGATGGCCTACGGGACCCCCTGGCACGGCACGGCCAACATTCATAAAAACAAGGGCGCTCCGATCGCCGCCATCTTCTTCATCATGCATGGTGATGGAAACAGGTGCAGACCCATCGCGCCCAAGGAAGCGACAAACCAGCTCCTCCTTCGGAGTTTCCCCACCTTCTGGCACCCCGGGGGGATGCAGAACGCCATCGACTTCTGCATCCGCACCGCCACGTCCACGCCCTGCCTCGAACTGGATTTTCTTCCCGACCCTTCGATCACTGAGTATGTCAAGGACTACATAGAAAGCACCCTTTAACGGGAGGCCGTCAACCGCAGCTCAAGTCTTCTCTTATGCTGATGAGCAAACCTCCCACATCCCTGAAGACCTACCTGTGGACCCTCTTCCAGTTCGCTGGGCGGCGGGTTCTCTTCAGCATCGTTCTGCTCTTTGCCGTTGGCCTCACCGAGGGGGTCGGTCTCGTCATGCTGCTGCCACTGCTGCAGGGATTCGGGATCGAAGCCGGGCAGGGCGGCGGCGGTCAAATCATCGACCTGGTTGCAAGGGCCTTCGGTTTTTTCGGGCTCGAGACCACCCTGGTCAGCATCCTGGTGGCGGGCACCGTGCTCACCATCGGGCGGGCCGCGCTGTTGCGCTGGCAGAACATCAATGACACAGCGCTCCAGACGACTTATGTCCTGCGGATGCAGGAGCGGCTCTACAGGGCCGTTTCCCGCGCCAACTGGCTCTTCTTCTCCCGGCAGCGTCCTTCTGACCTGACTTTTCTTCTGACCTACGAAGTCTCGCGATGCGGCGCGGTGGCCAACTTCGTCATCGACCTGGTGGCCGGGCTGGTCCTGGCGGCCGTTTACCTCGGCCTGGCGTTGCAGCTCTCTCCGGCAATGACCGGCATGGTCAGCCTCTGCGGACTGGCCATGATCCTGCTGCTCAAGCACAGGAACAGGGTGGCCTGGGAGACCGGCGAGAAGCTCTCCGAGGCCGGCGCGGGAATGCAGGCCGTTCTCAGCGAGCATCTCGGGGGGATGAAAACGGCGAGAAGCTTCGGTGCCGAGGGGCGGCACGTCGAGGTTTTTTCCCGCCATGCCGAACAGATGCGGGAGCGCCACTGCCAGGCGGTTCGCAACCAGGCATCGACCTCCTTCTGGTTCAAGGCCCTTTCGGCCCTTGTCCTTGCCGTGATCGTCTACCTCGCCGTCGAGGTGTTTGTCGTCCCTGCGGCGGAGATGATCCTTCTTGTCCTTCTGTTCTCCCGCATCATGCCGAGGTTTTCGGGATTGCAGGAGGGGTACCAGAACCTGCTCAACTTTCTCCCCGCCTTTGAGGTCGTGGGGAACATGCAGGCCCGGCTGGAGGAGGCCGCCGAGTCTCTTGGCGAGCTGGCCGGCCCGGTCCCTTTGCAGCGCTCCCTGCGTCTTTCCGGTGTCAGCTTCGGCTACGGCGGCGATGCTGTCCTTGCTGACCTGGAGCTGGACATCGGCGCGGGAGAGGTGGTGGCCATTGTCGGGCGTTCCGGTGCGGGCAAGACCACGCTGGTCGATCTGGTCATGGGCCTGTTGACCCCCAGTGCGGGCCAGATTCTCATCGACGGCCAACCCCTGACAAAAAAGACGCTCCGGGGGTGGCGCAGTCAGGTCGGCTATGTGGCCCAGGAGGCCTTTCTTTTTAATGACACGATTCGCGGAAACCTCCTTTGGGCCTGCCCGGAAGCCAGCGAGGAGCAGATATGGGAAGCTCTTGGCATGGCATCTGCAAAAAAATTCGTAAGGGATCTGCCAGAGGGGCTCGACACGGTCGTCGAGGACCGGGGCGGCAGGTTTTCGGGGGGGGAACGCCAGCGACTGGCCCTCGCCCGGGCCCTGCTGCGCAAGCCCTCTCTTCTGATCCTTGATGAAGCGACCAGCGCATTGGACGGCGTCAACGAAAGCCAGGTCCTGCGAGCGGTGGAGGGACTGCGGGGGAAGGTGACAGTCTTGCTGATCTCCCACAGGCTTTCCGCGGTCCGTTTCGCCGACTCCATCCATGTCCTTGACCGGGGGCGAGTGGTCCAGTCCGGGCAGTGGGACGGCCTTTTGGCCGATCGGGATGGGCTTTTTCACGCCACTTTTCAGTCGCAGGTCATGGAGGCCGGTGGCGGTAATTAGACAAGGGCGTGCCCCTGAAAAGGCGGGCGGTCGGGGTGCGGACGCTTAATATTTAGGCTCCTTGTGCCGAAAAGATCACAGGGGATGCCGTTGGGACTCGGTTGTGTCTGAAAAAGACTGCAATTCTAATGGTCGTGTGGCTCGTTCGGATTGGGTTTTTCCTGGCGCGAGATACGGAGGTAGGGATGGTTAAAGATCAGGCTGCCTTGAAAAAGAGGGCACACCTCGCTCTCGACCTTGTATTGACAGGCTTGGCTTTTGTTGCCGCCTACTACATGAAGCGGCACTGGTTAGGCGATATGTCCGGTCTTTCCATTGATCCGAATTATTACCTGGTTCTTCTGGCCACCTTGGTCTGCTGCGCCATCTCATTCGATTTCTTCGGGTTTTACGACCCGAGCCGGGGCAGACGCTTCGATGACGTTCTGGTTCGGATTGTCAAAGGGGTCGGCGTGGGGACCGTAGGGGTGGTCGTCCTCTTTTACCTGCTGAAGGAGGAAGATGTCAGCCGTTTGCTGATGGGGGTCTTTTTCCTTCTGAATGTCGTTCTCCTTGTCATCTCCCGGGAGGTGGTAAGGGTCATTCGCACCCACCAGCTGAAGCGAGGTGTGTCCAAGAGGGAGATTCTCGTGGTCGGCAGCCGGGAGCGGGCCAAGGACATGATCCGCTACGTGCTGGCCACCGAGGAGTTGGGATACAGCGTCGTCGGTTGCCTGGAGGTCTCTCCCGGGGCGGTCGGAACGCAGGTGACCGAAGACGTTTCCGTGATCGGGTCCATGGACGATTTCCAGGATGTTTTGCTCAACATGGCGGTCGATGAAGTCATCTTCGCCATGCCCCTGGGGTTGATTGACAATGTACTCGATCACATCGGGTTTGCCGAAGAGGTCTGGGTCAATGTCCGGGTCCTGCCGGACTGGCAGTTCCAGAAGCTCATGTACCAACCGGAGATCGCTTCGGTTTTCATTGAACCCTTTGCCGGGATACCGACACTGGCCCTTTCCTCCACGCCTCGAAAAGGGGTCGAGTTGTTGTTCAAAGAGTTTATCGACCGTGCTTCCGCCCTGCTCGGTCTGGCTATTCTCTCGCCTCTCTTTCTGTTGGTTGCGCTGATGATCAGGCTGGGCAGCGAGGGCCCGGTTTTCTTCCGCCAGGAGCGGAGCGGTCTCAACGGGCGTGTCTTCAACATGTATAAATTCCGCACCATGGTTCAGGATGCGGAAAAGCTGAAGAAGAACCTGGCCGGAACCAACGAGATGGACGGCCCGGTCTTCAAAATGAAAAATGACCCCCGGGTGACAAAAATCGGCAGATTTCTGCGCAAGACCAGCCTGGACGAACTGCCCCAGTTGATCAACGTGGTGATGGGGGAGATGAGTCTCGTGGGCCCCCGGCCTCCGCTACCTTCGGAGGTTCGGGAGTACACCCCCTGGCAGCGCCGTCGCCTCTCCATGAAACCGGGTCTGACGTGCATCTGGCAGGTGAGCGGCCGCAACGAAATCAGCTTCGAGGAGTGGATGCGCATGGACCTGGAGTATATCGACAAGTGGTCGCTGATGCTCGACCTCAAGTTGCTTTTTAAGACGGTACCGACCGTTCTCCTGGGAACCGGTCGCTGAGGGAAAGCGGTTTTTTGTTGACAATTCATACGGTTTGACGATCATAGGTTGGTTAAAGATCTTTTTCAGGGAAGTTTTTAGAGGAGGAATGAATGCGGCATCAGGGCTATAAAATCTTGGCGATAGGCATCTCCTTGGGATTGTTTGTCAACTTGGGTGCGGGATGTGCTCCGGAAGATGAGACTGCTTCTGTCGGTGGTGATACCGCCTCGGTCAAGTCCGCTCCGGCCAAAGCTTCCCCTAACGAGACCGTTGTTGGCGAGACCGTTGTTGGCGAGACCGTTGTTGGCGAGACCGTTGTTGGCGAGACCGTTGTTGGCGAGACCGTTGTTGGCG
>NZ_PKUB01000023.1:0-65233 GCF_002868845.1 Desulfuromonas sp. | reverse complement strand
CGCCGCACCGCAGGCCGCCGCACCGCAGGCCGCCGCACCGCAGGCCGCCGCACCGCAGGCCGCCGCACCGCAGGCCGCCGCTCCGAAGGTCGCCGCACCGCAGGTCGCCGCACCGCAGGTTGCCGCACCGCAGGTTGCCGCACCGCAGGTTGCCGCACCGCAGGTTGCCGCACCGCAGGTTGCCGCACCGCAGGTTGCCGCTGAACTGACAAATAACGCAGAGTCCGATTCGGCCCAGGCCTGTGGCACCGTGCCAACGGATTTCCAGACGTTGCTTGATCAGGCCATGGATGTGGGCATGTCGGATCAGGAAATTGTCAAGACAATATTGCACATGAAGAACAACGACTGCATTTGTGAAATATTCACGACCGCGATGGAAAAAGGTTTGAGCCTGAAACAGCTGGTTTCCGGGGCTCTTGATGCCGGTCTCGCCAGTCCGACCGTTGCCAAGTATGCCGTGAGTTCGGCCTGCTGCGAGGCTCCGCCCGCACTGGTGGCCGCTGCTCTCGGGGTGAAACAGTTGCCCGGACTCGGATATACTCCGGCGAATGAAGCGCCGCCCGTGTCTCTGATCCAGGGGAATCCCGGCGGCCGCGCCACCGCCGGGTCGGTCAGCCCCTCGGCACCGCAATAATTAAGGGCATTGGGCGGTAGAGCATCGCGGAGACTGGGTTTTTAGGTAGAACAATGTTTTTGACTGTGTTGGTCTCCGCTCTGCTTGCTAATTAATATATTGTAGATTCCGGATTGTTCTGTGCGAATTCCTGCAGGATGTGAGGTCCGTTGTCTCTGTCGCCCGTGCTGACAACCAGTTAACGATGAATTTTTTTCTTGGGGGTTCCTGACCAGTGAAGATCAAATGTGCGCTTGTTCTGTCTTTGGCGCTCTGCGCCCTGTTCTATGGAAAGGCGATGGCCCAGGAGTGGGGTGAGGCCACTGGCAGCTCTGATGGCTCCTCCATCTCCATCAAGACCTCCCCTCTAGGGCAAAGGGCCACGGCCAGGGAACTCTTCGGAAGCGAGAGGGGGTACATCCATCCCTTCGTCTCCGTGGGCGGGTATTACACGGACAACCTCTACAATGTCGACGAGGACGAAGTCGCATCGCCACGCGAAGAGAGCGAATGGGTCGGCACCATCACCCCCGGCATTTGGTTGGCCTTTCCTGCGAGCCGCCAGCAGCTGCTGCAGATGTCGACCCAGAACATCTCCCCCGGCGGCCTTGAAATCAGCCGCTTCAAAACCGATGCAGAACGTAGAAGCCAGGCGTATGCCCTCTATAGTGCGGAATTCAATTTCCACAAAAACTTCCCCGGCGAGGATGTGGTCAACCATCGGGCCGAGGGGATGCTGTTGCACAACTTCCGGGGCGGCCTGACCGTGGAGTTGGCCGATGTCTTTGAAATAAACCACGATGAATATGCCACCAACGTGGGATCCCAACGGGACGAGTTCAAATCGAACATCGTCAGCCTCCTCGGCAATTACCAGATCAGTTCAAAGCTCCGGGTGCGGGCCGATTTCTCCCTTTTCAGCTTGAACTATGACAATGCCGCCCGCAACGGCTTTCGGGACCGCGATGATACCGCGGTGTCCGGCTACGTCTTCTTCAAGGTCCGGCCCAAGACCTCACTTTTCCTCGAGTACGAGTTCGTCGACGTGGTTTACGATCAGGATTTTTCTCCGGACAGCGTGGAGCATCATTATTTCGGGGGTGTCCAATGGGATGTGTCCGCCAAGTCCCGTGGCAGGTTCAAAGCGGGATACGGGCAAAAGGATTTTGATGACCCGACGATAAAAGACAGTGACGATTTTCTCCTGGAATTCCAGTTCGACCATCGCTTCTCTCCCAAGACGTCAGGATATATCCAGGCCTACCGGAAAACCAACGAAACCGACGTTGGCGAGTACAAGGAGATTTTCACCGACAGCCTCCAGCTGGGGTATGCCCAGAAGATCAGGACCAAACTCAACGGTGCCGTTAACCTGTACTATGTCCGGGACAGTTACCGCGGCAGGGGCCAAACCAACGGCATCCAGATTGATGACCGCAAGGACGACTATTACAGTGCGGGCTTCTCCCTCGGTTACGATCTTCAGGAGTGGCTCGCCCTAAGCCTTGGTTACACCTTTACCCTGAGGGACTCCAACTTCAATATTTTCGACTACAAGGACAACACCACTTTTCTTAGCCTGACGACAGCGCTTTAACGCGCCTGTCGCCAGACTCGGGACGCACCCCGCCGCTGCCCCTGAAAGGGACGACCCATATGACCAGGTTGGTCTTGCTTCTAACATTTCTGCTCCTCTTCACCCACGCTCAGCCCCTTCTGGCGGTTGACACCGATTATCAGGTGGGGGAAGGGGATGTCCTCAAGGTCAATGTCTATGACCACCTTGACTTGACAACCATCGTCCGAGTCAGCAGCGACGGAGCGATAATTTTCCCCCTGATCGGTCAGGTGGAGATCGGCGGGCTGACGGTTTCCCAGGTCGCCCAGAAGGTGGGGATGGAGCTGGCGGACGGGTACATCGTCAATCCCCAGGTTTCGGTCTTTGTCGAGGAGTTCCGCAGTAAAAAAGTGGTCATCATGGGTCATGTGAACAACCCCGGCCTCTACGAACTGAGCGGGGCGACCACCCTTCTGGAGCTGATTTCAAAGGCCGGCGGGCTCAACGAGGATGCAGGGGATGAATTGACCATCCGCCATAAGGGCGCTCCAGTAGAGGAAGTAACCAGGGTCAACCTGAAAGATCTCCTGGAGCGAGGGGATACGTCGAAGGACGTGTTCATTCTGGACGGGGACAATGTTTTTATCGCCAAGGCGGGAATGTTCTATGTTACCGGTGAAGTGAAAAAGCCGGACGCCTACAAGCTTGAAGAGGGGACCACGGTCATTAAGGCGATTTCCATGGCTGGAGGGTTTACTCAAATCGCTTCCAAGGGGCGGATCAAGGTGATCCGCGTGATCGACGGGCAGGAGCGGATCATGGAGAGGACCCCCATGGACGAACAGATTCTTCCCGATGATGTGATAGTCGTTCCCGAAAGTTTCTTCTAGGATTTGATTGCTGTTTTCTCGATCTTTTCCGGTCTTTTCTTGTTTGACTCAGCTCAGGATAAATCCCCATGAATACTAAAGAAGAGGAAATCCATTTAAGGGATTACCTGCGTATCATCAACAAACGGCGCGGAACCGTGGTCATGGTTCTGATCGTCGTACTTGCACTGACCCTGCTCAGAACCTTCAGCGCCACCCCTCTTTATTCGGGGACGACGAAGGTCATGATCGAAAAGGTGGCTCCCAGTGAGCTGGTTGACGCCTATCGGTACAACTCCTGGGATCCCGAATACTACGAGACCCAGTTTCAACTGATTCAAAGCCAGGGAGTTGGCCGTCGGGTCGTTGACAAGTTGAAGCTTGAGGAGACCTGGGATTCGTACATGGGGGGAGCCGAGGAGAATTCCTCCCTGCTGCAGGGGGTCGGAAACTGGTTTCGGGAGGTTAAAACCATTGTTTTCAAGACCCTTGGTTTAGGGCGGACTGCGTCCGAGAGTGCTGAAGAGGAAACCGAAGCGGGGTCGGGGAGGTCCCTGGCGGACGGGTTGGCTTCCATGATCAGTGGGGGAATCAGTGTCAGTCCCGTCGAGGAAAGCCGTATCGTCGATATCAGCTATGTTTCGACGAATCCTCAGTTTGCGGCACTGATCGCCAATTCGGTGGCGGAGGCCTATATCGAGGAGACCATCGAGATGAAGATGGAATCGACGCGCCGCTCTCTGGACTGGATGACTAAGAAGGCCGATGAGGAGCGCCAAAAGCTCGAAAAAACCGAGATAGACCTTCAGGACTACATGCGGGCGAACGATCTGGTGACTCTTGAGGACCGGATTGCGGTCCTCCCCCAAAAACTTTCCCAGATCGGGACCGAACTGATCCGGGCCGAGGCCAACAGGGAAAACCTGGAGGCTTCGTATTATAAGGCCCGGAAGGTTTCCAATGATCCCGATGCCGCCGAGACCATTCCCCGTATCGCCGAGGATAAGGGCCTGCAGACCCTGCGCGAACAGATCATCAAGGCCGAGCAGCACGCGATGGAACTGTCCGGGAAATATGGCCGGAAGCACCCCTCCATGATCAAAGCCGCCAATGATCTCGAAGTCCTCAAGAATAAAAAACGTCAGATCGTAACCCGGCTCATCGCGGGGATGAGGAACGAGTATGAGTTGGCTCTCTCTTTCGAGAACAACCTTCTGGACCAGATGAAAAAAACCAAGGCCGAAGCCCTCAATTTGAACGAGAAGTTCATCCAGTACGGGGTCTTGAAAAGGGAGATCGATACCAACCGCCAGTTGTTCGATGCCCTGCTGGTGAAAATGAAGGAGCAGAGTATTACCGGGGAGACCCAGCCGGTCAACCTCTGGATAGTCGAGGAGGCTTCCGTTCCGACCTACCCCATCAGCCCCCGCAAAACCAGGAACATTCTCCTGGGGATTCTCGTCGGGCTGTTCGGCGGCGTCGGGTTGGCGTTTTTCATCGACTACCTGGACAACACCGTCAAGTATCCGGAGGAAACCGAGAGTCAGCTCGATACCCCTGTCCTCGGCTTGATCATGTTTCACAAGACTGAAAACCAGAACGTGGAGGAGGTCGTTCTGAAGGAGCCCCTCTCCCCCTTGGCCGAAAGCTACAAGGCCCTGCGGACAGGGGTTCTCCTGTCGGCCGCGGACGCTCCGCCGCGAAAGATTCTCGTGACCAGTTCCGAGGCGGGGGCGGGAAAGACCACGACTTCATGCAACTTGGCTCTCTCCCTGGCTCAGTCGGAAAAGCGGGTCCTCCTGATCGACTGCGACCTGCGCAAGCCACGTATGCACAAGGTGTTCGGCCTGAGCAACAAGAGCGGTCTGAGCACCTATCTGGCCGGTGTTTCGGCTGGAGGCTTTTTGCAGGAAGGCCCCATCCCCAATCTTACCCTTATGAGTTCAGGACCGATTCCGCCGAACCCTTCTGAACTGCTCACCTCAGCCCGGATGCAGAAATTGCTCGACACCCTGCAGGAGAGTTTTGACATTATCATCTGCGACACTCCGCCACTTTTGTCTGTTGCCGATGCGCGGATCCTGAGTCGCGTCTGCGACGGTGTGATTGTGGTGACCAAGGCCCGCCAGACCACCTACGAGATGGCGCGCAAGGCCCTGAAGGGACTTCGGGACGTCAACTCTACCGTGCTTGGGGTGGTGATCAACGCTCTTAACCTGGAAAAGAGTGACTACTATTATTACAACTACTACCAGTACTATTATTCCGCGTACAAGGAGGAAAAGCCCCAGGAAGAGGCCGCCTAGACGACTGTTCCTTGTCGCTGAGTTTGAACAGGAATTCTGTTTTTTTCTCCCGGCAGAGGTTGGTGCGCCACCTCGCTCCGAAAGGGGCTGAAACCCTACGGGATATTTCCTGATGGGCGGCCTGGCCTGCGAGATGGGGCCCTGCCAGACAAGGCTTGATATTTAACCCCACCGTGAATGCCGGTTTGCTTGATGATTGATCTGCACTGCCATATTTTGCACGACATCGACGATGGCCCCTCTACCCTTGAGGAATCGCTGGAGATGGCGCGGATGGCTGTGGCCGACGGGATAGAGCACATCGTCGCGACCCCTCACGTGCGGGAGGTGATCCACGATCCGGAAGACATCCGGGATCGCGTGAACCGGTTCCGATCAGCATTGCAGGATGCGGGCATCCCGCTGGAGATTTCCCCGGGGGGCGACAACAGCGCCCTGCTCGATGTCGATACCCTCAAAGGGCATACCATCAACGGCACCGATTATGTCCTGCTCGAATTCCCCTACACCCACTTGCCTCACAATGCCAGAGACATGATTTACCGCATCCAGCTGGCCGGCCTGCTTCCCATCATTACCCATCCGGAACGAAATCCGTCCATCATTGCCAAACCGCAACTTCTCATCAATCTTGCCGAAGCGGGTGCCTTTGTCCAGGTCACTGCCGAGAGCCTGACCGGAGGATTCGGGCGAAAGGTCAAAAAATGCGCCCAATACCTTCTGAAGAACCATGCGGTTCATATCCTCGCCAGCGATGCCCATTCTCCCGGTTCCCGGCCCCCGATCCTTTCCAAAGGGGTGAAGGCCGCAGCAAAAATAGTCGGGGAGCCCTCTGCGCGCAGGCTCGTGACGACAAACCCCGCCGCGGTGATGTCCAACAAACCGATTCATGACTGATCTGCCCCGTCGACTATTTTTTGCTCTTCTGGTTTTTTCCCCCCTTGCCTTTGGCGCCACCGAAACATGGTCCCTGGCTCTTGTGGGGGGCGGGAGCGTGGCGGCGCTTTGGCTCTCTTTGCGGGAGGCTCGCCGGAAGGAACTTCCCGTTTACTCCCCGCCCGGGATGCTCCCCCTGGCTCTATTTCTGGCCTATGTTTTTTGCCAGGCGATTCCCCTGCCACCCCTCCTTCTTCACCTGCTCTCTCCGCACACATGGAAGCTTTATAGCGAAACGGTTTGGGTCGTACGGCCCGGCGTCTGGATGCCGGTCTCCCTGGCGCCGAGGGCCACCCTGGCAGAGTTTCTCAGGGTGGCCGGGTACGGAGCGTTTTTCCTTTTGACCGTTCAACTCCTCGTCGATCGGAAGACACTCAAAAAAATCCCGGTCTTTCTGGCTCTGTTCGGGGGGGGATTCGCTTTTGTCGGCATCCTTCAGTTCCTCCTTCCAAACGACAGAATCCTGTGGATTGTCAGGGACTGGCCAGCGCGGACCTCGCACCACTTCGGGACCTATGTGAACGGGAACCATTATGCCGGTCTCATGGAGATGATCCTTCCGGTTGTCCTGGCCATGTTTTTGTCCGCTCAGCCCGAATACAGCTACCATTCGCTGCGCGAAAAGATTGCTGAGTTCTTTAACCACCCTCGGGCCAATACCCATATCCTCCTCGGTTTTTCCGCGATCCTTATTTCAACCTCGATTTTCTTGAGCCTTTCCCGGGGAGGGATATTCAGCATCCTGATCGCTCTTTTGGCCCTCGGGTTTTTGGCCATGAAACACGGAAAGGACCGAAAAAAAGGAAGGCAGCTGGTCCTTTTCATGGTTGCCATGCTGTTGGCGGTAGGTTTCCTTGGGTGGGGGCCAATATTTGACCGCTTCGAGGGGATCCGGACCTCGGGGGGGGAGATCGCCGACCAGCGGCTCGATTATTGGGAGGACAGCCGCGATGTTATTCAGGACTTCCCCCTTTTCGGGACGGGGTTCGGCACCTTCGCCCACATCTACCCCCGGTACCAGAGCGTTTACACCCATGGTTTGATGGTTGACCATGCCCACAACGATTACATCGAGTTGCTGGTGGAAGGGGGCATTGCAGGGACAGGGCTGGTGGTGTGGTTTCTGTTCGCGGTGGTTTCGGCGAGTTACCGGAAATTTTCCAAGCGGCGCAATCGAACGTCTATCTACCTGTTCCTTGGCGGTTTGGCCGGCCTTCTCTCGATTTTGTTTCATAGCGTTACCGATTTCAACCTGCACATTGGGGCCAACGGGCTCTATTTTTTCTTTCTCCTGGGCCTGGTTGCTTCCGCGGCCGCTTCCCGCTCCCCCAAGAGTCGTCGAAAGACGAACCTGAGCGTCATGCTTGCCAGGCGCCTGTCCAGGACTTTCGTCCTGCTCGGGGTGACGGCGCTCATCGGGGGGGTGTTCTATGGCGGCGCTGCCCTGTCCGCCGTCTGCATGAGGTCTTTTGACCGATTGGATTCCTTGTCGCAAACCGAACCGAAGAACATCACGGCGGCTCTGGAACAGGGCAAGCTCGCCAGAAACCTTGATCCTCTCTCGCCGCAAGTCCCTTTCATCCTTGCGGACTTGAGTCTTGCTGTAGAAGACAGGGCGCAGGCCCTGGAATATCTAACGGCGGCCCTGCGTCTTGATCCGACCAATGGTGAAGTTGCGCAGAAACTCGGGCTCCTCCTGGAGCTTTGGGGGGAGGAAGAAAAGGGGAAAAGACTTCTTCGGTCCGGGGTGGAGAACAATGCCTCAAATCCGGAATTACGCAAGGTGTACGCTTCCTGGCTCTTTTCTCATGGCCACTGGGAAGAGGGCCTGGGCCAGGTGCGAACGGCTATGACCTGGGACCCCAGGCGCTCAAGGGATTATCTTACCCTGCTGGCTCTGTACGGGTTCGACGCCGAGTCGATCGACTCCGCTCTGCCCCCCCTTTGCCAAGCCCAAATCGCTTTTGGAGATTACCTTTTGGACCTTGGATTCGACTCTCGGGGGGAAAGAACATACCGAAGGGCGATCCCGTTTTGCACCGAGGGGGAATCCCCAAGTACCGCGCCATTCTGGCATTTGAAAAAGTTTTATTTCGATCGGGGAAGAACGGAGGAAGCGCTTCAGGCGATACAGCAGGGAATAGAACTGTTCCCGAGGGATCCCGGTTTCAGGCGCGAGGCCGGTTTCCTCTACGAGCGACTGGGGGTTACCTACCGGGCCATCGAGGAGTACCGGAAATCTTTGCTTCTAGACCCCGGGAAGGGCTGGGTGCGCAAGCGTCTGGAAATCCTGACCGAGGGGGGAGGGTAAGGGCGTTTACAATTCCATTTGCGCTTCCACGTATTGGGCGAGGACTTCGTGGATCTTGACGGGGGGGGCGTTTTCAAAGTAGTGGTTGATGACGACGTGGGCCAGCTCGTGGGCGAGGACTGTGAGCTTGATATCGGAGACCGACACGTAGACCGTGTCGGTCTCCGGCGCGTAGAAGGCGATAAAGTCCACATTGGTCCCGTACTGCCGCCGGTAGACCTGCTGCACCTCGCCCCTTGAGGGGACCAGCACGATCTTGTAGCGCAGTCGGCGGGGAAACATCTCCAGGATCTCCTGGACCCTTCCGTTGAGCTTGTCGACCTTGCTGCCGACCTCCTCCTCGACGGTGAGCTGGTTTCTTTTGCCGAACAGGAAGGAAAAGGACCCCAGTCGCAGCTTCTTGTTGAACGTTCTGAGGTCTTCCGGCCGTTCGTATTCGACGGTGGCGAAGCGGGTCTTGAGCTCCAGACCGAATGCGTTGGTTGCCAGGGCGACACAAAGGAGGGTCGCCAAGGCAAGCCGGGCGGCTCTCATCATTTGTCCGCAGATTTCAGCTTGTATGCTGCCAGAAGGTTCTGGATCTGGCGGTTTTCTTCCCTGGCCTGGTTGAGCATCTCCGTCGCCTGGGCATTTTTCGTGTCCGGCTCCAGGCGGTCCAGGCGGTCCTCGACCGCTTCGCAATGGCGGCGGATTGTGCGCATCTCGTCCGAGAGGTCCTGGTTGAAGGTGTTGATCTGTTCGGCCAGCTCCTTCATCATGTCTTTGGAGCGCAGGTAGATGTGCTGGTCGAGATCCTTGCTGACCATACCGCCAAAAGTCATTTCAAAGCGATAGGCGGGCCCGGCGAAGCGGTGGTACAGGATGAGGTTCATCGCCAGGACCAGCAGGCCGACCGTCATCAGAAAGATCCAGTGCGCCTTCAGCATCTCTTTGAGCAGGATGAGCGGGGTCTGGCCGATCCTTATGTGTTGATTCTCATAGGTGATGGTCAGGTTGTCGGCCGAGAGCAGGCTGAAAATGAGGGCGAAAACGATCACGCCGAGAATGGTCATGAGGAAATGCTGGTAAAGGAGTTTGCCCTGCATGTCCTTCTTGATGAAGAAGTTGCGGGTTCTTCTGCGGTACTTTTTGGCCATTAGTCCGTCCCCAAATCTTTGATGGCTTCCGGCAGAGTGATCGCCGCCTTCTGACGCAGTTCATTCAGCCACGAGTCCATGGCTTTTCTTTTTTTCTCCTCGAGCAGGGTCGTCCGCAGCATCTCCCCGTCCGGCTCGACCTGCTGTCCTTCGGTCCGCTCGACCTTGTCCAGTCTGAGCCGCACGAACTCCTCCCCCAGGGAGAAGGGCTCCGAGGTCTGGCCCTGCTGCAAATGGAGCAGGCGGTCCCGCAGCGGCCAGGGCAGGTCGCCGAAAAACTCCTGCACTGCTTCCGGTCTTTCCCCCCGTTGCGCGATCGCTTCTTTCTCGCTCGGATAGTTCAAAACCGTCAGGTGAAAAAACTTCCCGATGTTGTCGCGGTATGCCTCCAGTTCTTCGGGGCCGACGGAGACCTCCATGTCCCGGTACTGTCGATCCATCAGCACTTTGATCAGGGATTGTTCGAAGAAGTCCTGAATGGCCAGGCGAAAGGACTCCTCGCGGTCGATGCCGGCCCGCTGGGCTTCCTGAATGAGGAGTTCGCGGGTGACGACACCTTCGATGAACTCCTCCTGGCTGCCTTGGTGGTAGGAAGAGTATTTCTTCTTCATTTCCAGTTCCGGGGGGGAGATGACCCGGTCATTGATGACGAGCGCGCCGTCCGGTGGGGCGGAAGGGGTGCTCAGGAAATCGTACCCCCAGATGCCCAGGGTCAGGAGGAGGGTGATGGAGACGATGTACATGATGTATTTCATGGGACGGACCTCTCTGGGGATTAAATGCCCCGCCAGTTTATGCCATGGCCGGCGGTATTTCAAGCTTTTCACTGGCTCGGGCAGGGATTGAGGGTTCTCCGCCGGACCGGGTCTGTGATATGGTCTGAGAGCCAAATCCCAAGAGGGAAGAACATCAACCCAACCTTCGAATCGGAACACCATGACGCAGAACCTTACCTTTTTTGCCACCGCCGCCAAGGGGATGGAACCTCTTCTGGCCGATGAATTGCGCCAACTGGGCGGACTTCGGGCCACAGAGGCCAGGGCGGGGGTCTCCTTCGGGGGCGACCTTGAACTGGGCTACAGGACCTGTCTCTGGTCCCGGGTGGCGAGCAGGGTTCTTCTGAACCTGGCGAGCTTTCCCGCAGCGACACCGGAGGAACTCTACGACGGGGTCCGCTCCATTGCCTGGCATGAACATCTGACCCCCGAAGGAAGCCTGGCCGTCGATGCCAATGTCGTCCGCTCCCAGGTCAGCCACTCTCATTACGCCGCTCTCAAGGTCAAGGACGCGGTTGTGGACCATTTTCGGGACGGTTTCGGGGTGCGCCCCTACGTGGAACTGGAGAGGCCGGATGTGCGGATCAATCTTTTTCTCAAGCAGGACCAGGCGACGGTCAGTATCGACCTCTCCGGTGAAAGTCTTCACCGCCGTGGCTACCGCGAGGAGGGTGTCAGGGCTCCGCTCAAGGAGAGTTTGGCCGCGGCCCTTTTGATACGGGCCGGCTGGCCGGCGGTGGCCCTGCAGGGCGGCGGCCTGGTGGACCCCATGTGCGGCTCCGGGACCCTGCCCGTCGAGGCGGCCCTGATGGCAGGGGATGTGGCGCCGGGGATGCTGCGGACTTATTTCGGCTTTATCGGTTGGAAGGGACACGACCGTCCCCTGTGGGAGCGACTGCTCGCCGAGGCGGGCCAACGGCGGGAGGCGGGTCTGGCCGGTCTGCCCCCCATTCACGGCACCGATGTCGACGGCCGGGCCGTCGAGGCGGCCAGAAGCAATGCCCGGCGGGCCGGCCTGGACGGCGTGGTCCGTTTCGAACGGTGCGCTTTGGAAGAGGTCGTCCCGGGCAATAAGGCGGGAGCCGTTCCCGGCCTTGTGGTCGTCAACCCTCCTTACGGGGAAAGACTTGGGGACGTGGACGGCCTGAGGCCTCTCTACGCTCTCCTGGGCGACCGGTTGAAGGAGCATTTCCCGGCGTGGAAGGCGGCGGTTTTCACCGGCAATCCGGAACTGGGCAAGGAGATCGGCCTGAGGGCCTGCAAAATCCATACTCTGTTCAATGGCGCCCTGAAGTGCCAGCTTCTGCATTTCGAGATTGATCCCCGCTGGTACTGGGGGTCCTCCCCCCGGGCCGGGCGCCTTTCGTCCCCGTCCCCTCTGGGGGAGGGGGCCCTGATGTTTGCCAACCGCCTGCGCAAGAACATGCGCCACCTCGGGCGCTGGGCGCGCCGCAACGCCATCTCATGTTACCGGCTCTATGACGCCGACCTGCCGGAGTATGCGGTGGCGGTCGATCTTTACGGCGAGTGGGTTCATGTTCAGGAGTACGAGGCCCCCAATACAGTGGACCCCGAAAAGGCCCGGACGCGTTTGAAGGAGGTCATGGCGGTTCTTCCGGAGATTCTGAACGTTCCGCAGGAGCAGGTCTTTCTCAAGGTCCGGCGGCGCCAGAAAGGGCGTGCCCAGTACGTCAAGCTGGACGGGCAGAGTCGCTTCCACGAGGTGCGCGAGGGTGAGTGCAGGTTCCTCGTGAACCTCGCCGATTACCTCGACACCGGACTCTTTCTCGACCACCGGCCGATGCGGTTCAAAATCGGGGAAATGGCCCGCGGTAAGCGCTTTCTGAACCTCTTCGCCTATACCGGGACCGCTACCGTTCATGCGGCCCTGGGGGGGGCCGCCTCCACAACCTCCGTGGACCTCTCAGCGACCTATCTCGACTGGGCGCGGCGCAATCTGGCGCTCAACGGACTCGACGACTCCCGGCACGAACTGGTCCAGGCCGATTGCCTGAGCTGGCTTGAGAAGGAGTCCCGCCGCTTCGATCTCATTTTTCTCGATCCCCCGACATTCTCCAATTCCAAGCGGATGGAGGGTGACTTCGACGTGCAGAGGGACCACGTCGCTCTTCTGGAGGCCGCCGCAAGGCTTCTCGCTCCGGGAGGGGAGCTGTTCTTTTCCACCAACAATCGAGGCTTCAGGCTCGACCCCGGCGGCTTCTCCCGGTTCAATATCGAGGACATTTCCTCCCAGACCATTCCACAGGACTTTCAGCGCAACCCCCGGATCCACCGCTGCTGGCGCGTGTCTTTGCCCTAGGTCGCCCTTGCGCCCATTGCCCCCCCCCAAGGGAGACTGGATCGGCCGCGCGGGAGCGCGAAACAAGAGAGAGGTGGGAGGACCTCAACCGCCGGTAGCCAATCCTCTGGAAAATGGTAAGCTGACAGACAGGATCGGTTTCCCGTCGGAAACTTTCCTTGGTGGCCAAGCTGGAGGGGCTCTTCTCAGGAGCCCAGCCGCCTGGGTGTTCGGCTGTCGGGCAAGAGCGAAAACAGAGGAGGAAGGAATGGGGGAAAGGGTCTCTTTCAACGTCAATGCTGAGCTGTATGAAAACAGGTTCGGGGAATTGGCGATTCGTTTTCCGGGAGAAAGGGTTTACCAGGAGGTCGGAACCCGAAAGGGGGAGAATTTTCTGTCCGACGCTCTGAGAATGCTGGAGCAGGGGGAGTGTCCCAAGGTCTGGCGGGAAATGGCTCCCCATGAACTTCTTTACGGCAAGGACTGGCACTGCATAAGTCGGATGGGATACGTCAGCGGGGATGAGCGGAAGCCGGCCCTGGAAATGGAGGCCCAGCCGAAAGAGATCGGTGCCCGGGCCAGGGCCTACCTTCAGGACGTTCTCCATTGAGCTTGCCCCCCTGCTGTGGCGCTCTCTGATTCGGCCGCCAGCGGACCTCTTTTCGATT
Source organism: Desulfuromonas sp. (assembly GCF_002868845.1). NCBI lineage: Bacteria > Pseudomonadati > Thermodesulfobacteriota > Desulfuromonadia > Desulfuromonadales > Desulfuromonadaceae > Desulfuromonas > Desulfuromonas sp. Next base: position 51,758 of record NZ_PKUB01000023.1, on the reverse strand, counting down.
CGGGCCGGGCGGCCGGTGGTCAGGCCAAAAGAGTGTGCTCCAGCAGGATTTTTATCCCGATTGCGCAGAGAACAAGCCCTCCAAGCACCTCCACCCGCGCTCCCCAAATCTCTCCGATCCGGCGTCCAAGGAGCATCCCGGCGACGGTCAGGCCCCCGGCGACCAGTCCGATGACCGCCGCCGGAACCCAGACCTCGACGCCGATCACGGCCAGAGACAGGCCGACGGCCAGGGCATCGATGCTGGTCGCCACGGAGAGGACCACAAGGGTCATCCCCCGGGTCGGGTCCGGCGCGTTTTTCTCTGCGACTTTCTCGGAAAAGGCCTCGTAGATCATTTTCCCCCCCACCAGCATCAGAAGGCAGAAGGCGATCCAGTGGTCGTAGGCGCTGATCCATTGCTGCACCGTGAGGCCGGCGAGCCAGCCAAGGACGGGCATGAGCGCCTGAAAGAGACCGAAGTGAAAGCCGAGTCGGAAAAGGTGCCTTCCGGTCAGGCGGGGCAGGGTCAGCCCCGCCCCCAGGGCGACGGCGAAGGCATCCATGGCGAGGGCCAGGGCAATGCCAAGCAGGGTGATCCAGTCCATCGGCTGACCTTTTTTGAGGCCCTGTCCCCAAGCGCTCGCAAGGGCAGCCGGGCGGCTCAAGAACTCGGGATGTGGGCTCGTTTTTTTGTTCTTGCGGGTGGTTGACGGGTAGGATTTTCCCCTCGCGACAAGGGAATGTCAACCGCAAAGCGTTTTGCCGGAAAGCCTTTGGGGTTGCCAAAGAGGGGCGTGCAATTGTAAAATTGCACCATGGTTCTCCAACCCGGCATGCCCGGGGGGAGAGGGAACGGATTCGTTCGGCGCAGACCGGGCTCGGCCCGTGCCGTCGATAGGAATAACAGGCAGGCTCGCAGGAGACTGTTTGACTCGTGAAAGGAACTTTATTGATGAGACGGTTGTTTGAAACCCTGGTGGCCTTTGTCCTTCTGGTTCTTCTGGCGATTCCCTGCGCGGCGATGTCCGGAGACGGCTGCGGCGCGGGGCAGTGCACCGACTGCCACAGCCTGGAACTGGAAGAGGCGACCGGGTTGCTCAAGGGGACGGTCGATCGAGTGCTCAGCGTCGAGTTGGGGGAGATGCCCGGTGTCTGGGCGGTGGAGGTGGAAAAGGGCGGCCGCAAGTTCCCTCTTTACGTCGATTTCTCCAAGTCTTATCTGGTGGCGGGCAATATCGTGCGCCTGAAGGACGGAAAGAACATCAACAACGATCAATCGGCGCGGCCGACCAGGGTGGACATCGGCAAAATTCCCCTGGATGATGCTCTTTTGCTCGGCAGGGAGGACGCCAAGACCAAGGCGGTTGTCATTACCGATCCCGAATGCCCCTACTGCAAACGCCTTCACGAAGAACTTCGAGAGGTGGTCCGGCGCGACCCGGACATCGCTTTCCTGATCAAGCTCTATCCCCTGAAGATGCATCCCAACGCCTATACCATTTCCAAGAGCATCCTCTGCAACGATTCCCTGGCCATGCTCGAGGACAACTTTGCGGGCAAAACCGTCCCGCCCCCCCTCTGCGAAACCGATGCCGTGGATCAGACCATCGCCCTGGTCAAAGAGCTCGGAATCCGATCCACCCCGACTCTGGTCCTGCCCGACGGACGGGTCTTTTCGGGATTTCGCAAGGCAAATGATTTGCTCGAGCTCCTTGCCCCCCGGACTGCCGCCCAGCGGAGCCAGAACTAGTCTCGCCCGGCCGGTCGCAAACAGCTTGCCTTAATTCCATCTTTCTGCTAGAAGTGCCTATTCAATTCATGGTGTCAAGGAGGAATGTTGTATGGGTTTGATGGACGGAAAACGCGGCCTCATTCTGGGTGTCGCTAACGATATGAGCATTGCCTGGGGGATCGCCCAGAAACTGAGGGCGGAGGGGGCCGAACTGGCTTTCACCTATCTCAACGGGGCCCTGGAGAAGCGGGTTCGCCCGCTGGCCGAAAGTCTCGATGCCAAGCTGATCCTTCCCTGTGACGTGGCCAGCGACGACCAGGTCGAGGCGGTTTTCGAGGAAGTCGGCAAGGAGTGGGGGGAGATCGATTTCGTCGTTCACGCCATCGCCTTCGCCAATCGGGAGGACCTCAAAAAGCCGTTCAGCCAGACAAGTCGCGACGGTTTCGCGCTCGCCATGGACATCAGTGCCTATTCCCTGGTGGCGGTGGCACGCTATGCGGCTCCTCTGATGAAAGAGGGCGGCAGCATCGTCACCCTGAGTTATCTCGGCGCCGCGCGGGTGATTCCGAACTACAACGTCATGGGCGTGGCCAAGGCCGCTCTCGAGGCCTCGGTGCGTTACCTGGCTGCCGAACTCGGTGAGAAGGCGATCCGGGTAAACGGCATCTCCGCCGGGCCGATCAAGACCCTGGCCGCCTCGGGCATCGCCAATTTCCGAGAGAAACTCAAGCTCATGGACGAGCGCGCCCCCCTGAAGCGCTGCGTCACCCAGGACGAGGTCGGCGGCTCGGCCCTTTACCTCCTTTCCGACCTGGCGAGCGGAGTGACCGGAGAAATTCATTATGTCGATGCCGGGTACAATATCCAAGGGGCTTGACGACAGATTAATTCGCACACGAAAAAAGGCCCGCCAGGGTCTTTTTTCGTTGGAGACGCTTAGACAGTGATTCACGGCAACCTTTCCGGCCTCAAGGCCAGCCAGATCAAGGCCCTGGAACGCATCTACCGGCGCCGCGTGCCGGCGGAGCAGGTGATCACCTCCGAGTTGGCCCGCTTCCTGAGCGAGCGATCCTTCGAGATGCGCCGCCAGGTGGGGGTCATTATCGACCGCCTGGGAGAGGTCAAGCACGTCATTATCGGCGATGACCGTGAAATCGTCATCCCCGACCTCTCCGGCTACGGTCTCGGCCGCAGCGGCCTGCGGGGGCTGCGCTGCATCCACACCCACCTCAAAGGGGAGCCCCTGTCCCAGTACGACCTGACTGACCTGGCGCTGCTGCGGCTCGACTTGATGGCGGCCGTCGGGGTCGGCGAGGGGGGGCTGCCCGACAGGGTCCATTACGCCCACATCCTGCCGACCAACCCCGAAGGCAAGAGCGTCGAGGTCCTCTCCGCACCCTCGGTCTACGATCTGGACCTGGACATGGCCGGGTTTGTCCGTTCCCTCGAGGCGGAACTCGAGCGGAAGATGGGCGAGACCGTCGATCTCTCCGACACCAGGGAAAAGGCGATCCTCATCTCCGTCAGCCACGCCTCCCGCGGCGAGGTGGAGGATTCTCTCGATGAGTTGGCCGAGCTGGCCCGCACTGCCAACGTGGTCGTGCTGGACCGGGTCGTTCAGCGGCCGCGCAAGATCAACCCCCGCTTCCTCATGGGCGAGGGGAAGATCAAGGAGGTGGTCATCCGGGCCCTTCAGCAGGGTGCGACCCTGCTGATCTTCGACCAGGACCTCACCCCCGCCCAGGCGCGCGCCATCTCCGCCATCACCGAGGTCAAGGTTGTCGACCGCTCCCAGTTGATCCTCGACATCTTCGCCCGACGGGCCCATACCCTCGACGGCAAGGTCCAGGTGGAGCTTGCCCAGCTCAAATACATCCTCCCCCGGCTCTCCGGAAAGGGGACCGCATTGTCCCGCCTTATGGGGGGCATCGGCGGTCGCGGCCCCGGCGAGACCAAGCTGGAGATCGACCGGCGCCGCATCCGCGATCGTATATCCCGGCTCGAGAAGCAGCTCCAGAGCCTGGCCCGGGGGCGCCGGCAACGCCGGCAACGGCGTATCCGCGCCGAAGTGCCGATCGTCTCCATCGTCGGCTACACCAACGCCGGCAAATCGACCCTTCTCAACGCCCTGACCCAGAGCGACGTCCTCACCGAGGACCTCCTTTTCGCCACTCTCGATACCGCCACCCGGCGCTTGCGTTTTCCGCAGGAGCGCGAGGTCATCATTACCGATACCGTCGGTTTCATCCGCCATCTGCCCAAGAGCCTCCTGGGGGCCTTTAAATCGACCCTGGAGGAGCTGGAGGATGCCGATCTGCTGCTGCAGGTGGTTGACCTCTCCAACCCCCGTTTCGAGGAACAGATCGGGGCGGTCGAACGCATCCTCGAGGATCTCGACCTCGGCCGCATCCCCCGCCTTCTGGTCTTCAACAAGACCGACCTGGTGCCCGCCGAGGAGGTCGCCCCCCTGTGCCGCAGGTTCCAGGCCGTTCCCATCAGCGCCAGGGAGCGCCCCACCTTCGTCACCCTCCTGGCCGAGCTTGAGCACCGATTCTGGCCCGGACAGGGAGAGGGGCCTTGACACTGGATGGGCTTTTCCTTTAGCCTGAAAACTTCCTACGGAGGCACGTTTATGAGGAAGTTATGGGCCCTTGCCCTTTTGGTTTTTTTTGGAGGTTGTCTGCCCGCCGAAGACCCGTATTTCTGGTCCCGGACGCAGCAGCAGACCGCCCCTGCAGACCCCGCTGTCTCGGCTGCCGCCCAGGGCGCCCCCCTCGTTTCTGATATCCCCCCTTCGGTGACCGCTGACGATTCTTCTGCGGAGCAATTTCCTACGGGCGTCGAACTCGCGGAACCCGACCAGGGCCAGGCGTTCATCCCGGAAGAGGCGCCCGCCGTTGATCCGGAGACCCTCGAGGACAACCGGTTGCTCACTGGTGCCGGCCAGCTGCCCCCTGAAGACGAGGGCGAGACCGTCCCGGCAGAGAAGGTGGTCTTCGATTTCCCCGTGGTGGAGAACGACAAGGTTCGCTATTTCATCGACTATTACACCGGACCGGGTCGCAGGACCTTTGCCCGCTGGCTGCAGCGTTCGGGTCGCTACCTGCCGATGATGCGGCAGATTTTCGCCGAGGAGGGTCTGCCGCTGGACCTGGCCTATCTGGCCATGGTCGAATCGGGGTTCAACGACCGGGCCTACAGTTGGGCCCATGCGGTCGGTCCCTGGCAGTTCATTGAAAGCACGGGCCGGATGTACGGCCTGGAGAGCAACTGGTGGCGCGACGAGCGCCGGGATTTCGAGAAGGCCACCCGGTCCGCCGCTCGTTTTCTCAAGGACCTCCATCGTCGCTTCGACGGGGACTGGTATCTGGCGGTCGCTTCATACAACGCCGGCGGCGGCAAGGTCAACGGGGCCATCAGGAAATACCGGACCCGCGATTTCTGGGAGCTGAGCCGGGGCAGTCACCTGCAAACGGAGACGAAGAACTACGTCCCCAAGCTTCTGGCTGTACTGCAAATCGCCAAGGAACCCGCCAAGTACAGCTTTACCGATCTGGAGTTCCAGCCGCCCCTCGCCTACGACGTCGTTTTGCTGCCCACCGCCACCGACCTTGACGTGGTCGCCCGACTCTGCGATGTCCCCTACGAGGAAATCAAAGGGCTCAACCCCGAGCTGAAGCGCTGGTGTACTCCCCCCGAAATCAAGAATTACCCCGTCCGGGTTCCCGCCGGGAGCGCCCAAAGGTTCACCGAGGCCTACGCCCAGCTCCCCCCTGCCGACCGTGCCAACTACAAGCGTCACCGGGTCAGCAACGGCGATACCCTCCTTGCCCTTGCCCAGCGCTACAACATCCGGGTGAAGGATATCATCGCTCTCAACGGGATCAAGAATCCCCGTGCCCTGCGCATCGGGACCGACCTGATCCTTCCCCTCAAGAAGGGTTACAGTCGATTGCCCGTCGATGAGATGGAGGACGATTACGTCCGCAGTCGTCGCCGCACCTATACCGTTCGCAAAGGCGACAGCCTGTGGAAGATCGCGCGCAAATTCAGTGTCTCCGAGAAGGAACTCCGGGTCTGGAACCGCCTCGGCTGGAGCAATGTCATCCGCCCTGGGCAGACTCTGGCGGTTTCTGCTTCCGGGGCCAAGGGCAGAAAAACCACCGGCAACGGAGATGGAGCCCCGCGCAAGATCGTCTACGAGGTGCGCAAGGGGGACACTCTGTGGGGGATCGGGCGCCAGTTCGAGGTGGCCACCCGCCAGATCCGAAATTGGAACAACCTTCCGAAAAATCATGTGCTTCGCCCGGGGGATCAGTTGACTCTTCTGGTGCAGGCCCGTCAGCGCAGCTGATACCTCGCTCGCTGGGATTCCTTTGACATTTCGAGGCAGGGTTGATAGTATCCCCGCCTCTGAATTTTGCCAGGAAAGGATCGGCCTCCTCATGTTTACCCTCGCCATTTCGCTGTTGCTCGCCGCCGCCGTCGCCGCCGGGCTCACATTCGCGGCCTGGATGAATATCCTGTACGTCTCCATGATCGCCGCGGCGGTATTCGCGCTCTGTTTTTTCCTCATCTCCCGCATCGTTATGAAGAAGTTTTCCGCCCTCATGGAAGAGGCCCAGCGGGACCTCCAGGCCAGCCGCTTCGACAAGGCGGTGAAGGTCATGGAGAGCGGTTTCAGGTTCAGCGGCTGGCAGTTCTTCGTCAAGCAGAACCTCAACGCCCAGATCGGCACCATCTACTACCTGAAAAGGGATTTCGCCAAGGCCTTCGGCTACCTCGATAAGGGGTTCGTGCGCAACTGGGTGGCCATGGGGATGCTCGGGATCTGCTACATGAAGCGGCAGAAGCCCGGCAAGATGATCGATACTTTTGAGAAGGCCTGCTCCGCCAGCAAAAAGGAGCCTCTGCTCTGGAACCTTTACGCTTACTGCCTGGAGAAGGTGGGCGAGAGGGACAAGGCCGTCGCCGCCATGGAAAAGGGGGCCAAAAAGGTCGGAAGCAACGAGGCCCTGCTGGCCAACCTCGAGGCCCTCAAGGAGGGCCGGAAAATGAAAATGAAGGCCTACGGCTACCTGTGGTACCAATTTCACCTCTAGAAGCCCGGCGCCCTTATCAAGCAGCAGACCCGCGCGGTTCAGGGACGGCGCAAAATCGTCCGGCGCTGATACGATGGCCAAGAAAAACAAAGACCAAGGTCGAAAGGCCTTTCAGAACAGCCCCTTCAAGACCTTGAAGGGGCTGTCTGGCTTTAAGGAGGAAAAGCCGCAGTCCGGCCCCGTCGTTCCCCCCGCGCCCGCAGCGCCGCAGGGGAGAACAACCGACGCGGAAGCTTTCGCTCTGGAGATGGCCAAGCTTGGGGTGAAAACGACGGGGGAGGGGCAGGGGCGACAGGACAGGCCTCTTTCTGAAGAATCGACTCGAGCGGACGCCGCTCCCCCGAGCCCGGGTCTGGGCTCTGACGGGGAACTCTTTCTCGAGGCCCTGGGGAAGATGGACGTCACTTTCCGGGACGAGATCCCCGAGCCGGACAAGGAACCGAAGGCCCAGCCGCGGCGCATGAAGCAGGTGCGCAAGGGGGCATTGACCCCCGAGGCCGAGCTTTATCTGCACGGTTTGACCCGTGAGGAAGCCCGGCAGAAGGTGCGTTATTTTCTGGAGGACGCACTTTATAAGGGATTGAGGACCGTTGTTGTCGTGACTGGCCGGGGAAACCACTCCGGGGGGGAACCCGTCCTGCGGGGAGAGGTGGAGCGCCTTCTCGAACAGGAGGGGCGCAAATGGGCCTTGGAATGGGGCAGGGCCCCCCGCCAGTATGGCGGGGAGGGGGCCCTGCTGGTCTTTCTCAAAGGGGCGAAACAGGAAGGTTAAAGGCCGGGGCAATTGCCCCGGCCTTTTCATTTGTTATTCGGTTTCGGTTTTCTTGCGAGCCGGTCGGCGCGTTCGGGCCGGTTTGGGTTTTGGCTCCGCGGTCTCCTCGGCCGCTTTCTCTTCGGTCTTTTTGGCCGGCGATCGGCGCTTTCGGGTCGGTTTGGGTTTCTCTTCGGACGCGCCCTCAGGTTTCACTTCAGCCGTTGAGGAGGGCTCCGCCTGAGAAGTCGCCTCCGCAGGAGGCTCGGCCGGTTTTACCTCGGCCTTCTTGCGGGGCGCGCGGCGCTTGGGCGCCGGCTTGGGCTTCTCCTCGGCCGGGGGCTCGGGGGCCGCTTTTTCGGCCACCGCTGTTTCCGGGGCGGCCGCTTCGGCCGGTTTTACCTCGGCCTTTTTGCGGGGCGCGCGGCGCTTGGGCGCCGGCTTGGGCTTTTCCCCGGCCGGGGGCTCGGGGGCCGCTTCGCTCGTCTGCTCTGGGGCGGCCGCTTTTTCGGCCACCGCTGTTTCCGGGGCGGCCGCTTCGGCCGGTTTTTTCTCGGCCTTCTTGCGGGGAGCGCGGCGCTTGGGCGCAGGCTTGGGCTTCTCCTCGGCCGGGGCTTCGGGGGCCGCTTCGCTCGTCTGCTCTGGGGGGGCCGCTTTTTCGCCCACCGCTGTTTCCGGGGCGGCCGCTTCGGCCGGTTTTTTCTCGGCTTTCTTGCGGGGAGCGCGGCGCTTGGGCGCAGGCTTGGGCTTTTCCTCGGTCACGGACTCGGGGGCCGACTCGACGGGGGCCTCGGGCTGAGAAGGCTGCTCGACAAGGGCCTCGGGCTGAGAAGGCGGCTCGACGGGGGCCGTCGCTTCGGTCTTGTCAGCGCCCCCGGTCTCGACGGTTTCAGCTGAAGGGGTCTTTTCGGACCTCCTCCTGCGGCGGCGTCTGCGGCTTCTCGGTTTTTCCTCTTCTTCTCCTTCGGGACCCTTCTCATCCGCTGTGGGAGCGGCCTCAGGAGGCGTTTCGGGCATGGCTTCTTCTTGCGGCGCGGCTTCCGCGGCGGCCGACTCCTGCCCCGGTGTGGTTTCCGCGGGTCTTTTCCTGTTGCGCCGGCGCCGGCGTCTCCTTTTGCCCCCTTCCCCTTCGGCAGGGGGCTGGGCGGCCTCCTGTCCTTCGCCCTGGGCCGCTGGAGCGGTTTCGGCGGCAGGGGCCGGGGGGGCCTCCAGTCCGGCAGCTGCCGTCACGACCTGGGCGACGTCGCCGGTCTTTTCAGCATCTTTGTCGCGCTTGGCGAGGCTGATGTCGGCCTGGTCGGCGACGAAACCGGGGTGCCCCTTGATGTGGATGGTGATGTCGTACTGCCGTTCCAGCTGAAGAAGTTCTTCGCGTTTGGTGTTGAGCAGGTAGGTGGATACCTCCAGGGGAACCTCGGCGTTTACCCTGGCAACCTGTCCCTTGGCTACTCCAGCATGGATTCTGCGCAGCAGAGCCACGGCCTGTGCCTCGGGGCTCTTGACCTTGCCTGTACCGTTGCAGTGCGGGCAGCCGAGGTAGGCGCCTGCCGCCAGGGTCGACTTGATGCGCTGGCGGCTCATCTCAAGGAGGCCGAATTGGCTGATGCGCCCCACCGTCACCCGCGCTTTGTCGGATTTGAGAGCGTCCTTGAGGTTCTTTTCGACATCGCGGATGTGTTTGCGGTCACGCATGTCGATGAAGTCGATGACGATCAACCCCCCCAGGTCACGGAGCCGGAGCTGCCTGCCGACCTCGGTGGCCGCTTCCAGATTGGTCCGGGTGGCGGTCGCCTCGATTCCCTGCTCGCCGGCCATTTTGCCGGAGTTGACGTCGATGGCGACGAGGGCCTCGGTGGGGTCGATGACGATGGAGCCGCCGGAGGGGAGGGCGACCTTGTTCTGAGCGATTGTTTCGATCTGCTCCTCGATCTGGTAACGGGAGAAGATGGGGCGCCGCTCCTGGTGAAGCTTGACCAGCTTGGCGTACTCGGGCATCACCTGCTGGAAGAAGTCCCGCGCCTCCTGGAAGACCGCCGCATCGTCCACCAACACCTCGTCAACGTCAGCGCTGAAGTAGTCGCGCAGCGAGCGGATGACGAGGTTCGATTCCTGGTAGACCAGGGCCGGCGCTTTGACTTTTTTGCTCAGGGCCTGAATGTTCTCGTAGACCCGCAGCAGGTATTGGAAGTCGCGCTTCAGTTCTTCCTTTTTCTGGCCGATGCCGGCGGTGCGGACGATATAGCCGATCTTCTCCGGCAACTCCAGCGAGGCCATGGCCTGTTTGATCTTCTTGCGCTGGGATTCCTCTTCGATCTTGCGGGAAATGCCCCGGGTGTCGCTGCCGGGCATGAGCACCATGTAGCGGCCCGGAAGGGAGAGGTAGGTGGTGAGCGCCGCCCCCTTGGTGCCGCGCTCTTCCTTGACGATCTGAACCTGCAGTTCCATGCCGCGGCGCAGCACGTCGCCGATCCGGGGGCGTCGGTTGCCTTCACCGTCGTTTCCGCTGGACTGGTAGTAGGAGGGGTGAATCTCCCCTATCTGCAGGAAGCCGAGGCGCTCCCCTCCAAAATCGACGAAGGCGGCCTGAAGTCCGGTTTCCACCCGAACAACGACCGCCTTGTAGATGTTGCCCTTGGTCTGTTCCTTGCCGGCAATTTCGATGTCGAGTTCGGTGAGGATACCCTCTTCGACGATGGCCACCCGGTTCTCTTCGGGAAGAGTGGCGTTGATAAGCATCTTTCTGCTCATGTGAATCCTTCCGGCCGCCCCGCAGGACGGTCTCAAATGGGGTGTGATGCGGCGCGGTCGCCGCCGGGACGGTTCTCCTCTGGCGCCCCTGGGGGGACGGCTGGGCCGAATCCGTCTCAGAAAATCTTTGCCCGCACGCCCTCGTGCCCGGAAATGGCGCTGCGCCAAACGGAAGGGGGTGCTGGGCGGATGCTTCCCCCGTCTTTTCCGGCCTCTTTCGGGCCTGGAATCGGATCCGGGGTCTGCTGAAACTGTGCGTTGTATATCGCCAGGGCCGGTGGCCCGGTGCGGTCTTTCCAAAAGGGAGGAGGAGACACTCCCAAAATTCCGCCAACTATATCAGGTAAAAGGGGTTTTGGATAGGGGGAAGATGCGTTTCGGGGATTCGAGTCGACGGCAGCCGCCCGGCGGGGGCTCAAAAAAGCCGCCCCTGCTTCGGGCCCACTCTTTTCTCCCCGGCATTTCCCGTTCCCCCGCCCCTGCTCCCTGTGGTATATATGCTCCATGCTTCAGCTTCGCAACATTGTCAAGGACTTCGCCGACCGGCGCATCTTCGCCGCCATCAACTGGCACATCCGTCCCGGGGACCGTATCGGCCTGTGCGGCGAGAACGGTGCCGGCAAGACGACCCTGCTCAAGATGCTGGCGGGGACGGTTCATCCCGACGGCGGAGAGGTGCAGGCAGCCAAGGGGACGACCTTCGGCTACCTGCCCCAGGACGGCCTCGAGCACAGCGGTCGCTCGCTCTTTAACGAGGTCAAGGCCGCCCTTGCCGAGCTTCTGGGGATGGAAGCCGAGTTGGGCCGACTCGAGGAGCGTATCGCGGAAAAGCACGAGGCCGCCGATCTCGACCGCTACGCCGAGGTCCAGGAGCGCTTCCGCCAGGGCGGCGGCTACGAGATGGAGGCGGAGATCGGCAAGGTGCTTCGCGGCCTCGGTTTTGCCGAAGGCGATTGGGAAAAGCCCTGCGAGCATTTCTCCGGCGGCTGGCAGATGCGGATCGCCCTGGCCAAGCTTCTGCTGCAGCGTCCCAACCTGCTGCTGCTCGACGAGCCGACCAACCACCTCGATCTCCCCGCCCGCAACTGGCTGGAGGAGTACCTCAGAGCCTATCCCTACGCCGTGGTCCTCGTCTCCCACGACCGGTACTTTCTCGACCAGGTGATCGGGCGCATCGTCGAGGTCTGGAACGGCGCATTGACCGAGTATCCCGGCAATTACTCCAAATACCTCGATGAACGGGAGAGGAGGGTGGCCGCCCTTCTCGAATCCAAGCGTCGCCAGGACGAGGAAGTCGCCAAGATCGAGGCCTTTATCAACAGGTTTCGCTACCAGGCCAACAAGGCATCCCTGGTGCAGAGCCGGGTCAAGCAGCTCGAGAAGATCGAGCGCATTGCCGTGCCTCCGGCCCGCAAGAAGATCGCATTCCGGTTCCCCGATCCGCCCAAGGGGGGGCGTCTGGCCTTGGAACTGAAGGGAGCCTGTCAGAGCTACGGCGAGCTGAAGGTTCTCGATGGCGTCGACCTGGCGGTGGAGAAGGGCGAGCGGGTCGCCCTGGTCGGCGCCAACGGAGCCGGCAAGTCGACCCTGATGCGCCTGCTGGCCGGGGTGGAGGCCCCCCGAAGCGGCATCCGGGAGGAGGGGCACAACCTTCACCTGGCCTACTTCGCCCAGGACCAGGCCAAAGTCCTCGATCCGGGAAAGACGGTGCTGCGCGAGATCACCGACGCCGCGCCCTTCGAGATGGTGCCCAAGGTCCGCGACATCCTCGGCTCGTTCCTTTTTACCGGCGACGACGTGGAGAAGAGGGTGGATGTCCTTTCCGGAGGCGAGCGCAACCGCCTGGCGCTGGCCATCCTGCTGCTGCGCCCGGCCAATCTTCTGCTTCTCGACGAGCCGACCAACCACCTCGACCTCCAATCGAAGGAGGTGCTGCTCCAGTCCCTCAAGGGCTACAAGGGGACCCTGGTCTTTGTCTCCCACGACCGCTATTTCGTCGATGCCCTTGCAACCAGGGTGGGCGAGGTCGGCGGCGGACGGGCGGTCTCCTACCTCGGCAACTACGAGGACTTCCTGCGCGCCAAGTCCGCCGAGGGGGACGCCAGCCACTCGGACCTGCGGGTGGAACAAAAAACGGACGAAGGCACCGCGGACGGCCCCGCCGACAAGGAGACGCGCCGCCTCCAGCACGCCGAGCGCAAGGAGGCCCAGCGGGCCGAGAAGAGGCGGCAGAAGGAACTTGCCGCGGTGGAGGCCGCCATCGAGACGAGCGAGGCGGAACTCGCCGCCGTCGAGCAGGAGATGGCCGACCCCGACCTGTACGGAGACGCCGACCGTTGGCGGCAGGTGAGCGCCCGCCACGAAAAACTGAAGGACGAGATCGAAGTGCTCTACGGCCGCTGGGAAGGGTTGCAGCTGCAGGAGAGCGCCTGAGGGGGTGGGGTGAAGGGGTTTCCGTTCGTGGTCACGATCGCCAGCGAAAAGGGGGGGGTGGGCAAGACCACCATCGCCACCAATCTGGCCGTCTACCTCAAGGCCCTGCGCGAGGACCTGCCGGTCACCATCGCCTCCTTCGATAACCATTTCAGCGTCGACAGCATGTTCGCCATCGGCACCCACCGGGGCGCTTCCGTGGCCGGCCTGTTCGAAGGAGCGCCCGCTGCCGGGTTGGCCCAGCTCGGCGAGTACGGTGTGCAGTTCCTGGCATCGGAGCGGGAGCTTTCCCCGCCCGACGACGACCTGAACCATCTTCGTAGAGCCCTCGCCGCCTCAAACCTGCCCGGCATCCTGATCCTCGATACCCGCCCCATCCTCGACTACTTTACCCGAAGCGCCCTGGTGGCCGCCGATCTCGCGCTCGTGCCGGTCAAGGACCGGGCTTCCCTGGTCAACGCGGCGTCCCTGCAGCAGGCCCTCGTTGGGAGCAGCGGCGACGGGCAAAGGATGTGGCTCCTGCCGAGTCTCATCGATGCCCGGTTGCGGCTCCGGGGCAAGATCGGGATGCGCGACTTTCTGTCCTTTTCCGCCCGGGAGAGGGGCTACCAGGTGCTCGAGACCTTTATCGCCAAGAGCCCCAAGGTGGAGGGACTGGCCACCAACCTCTCCAGCCGGGTCTACCCTGTCCTGACCCACGCCCGCTCGACCGTCGTGCACCGGCAGCTCCGAGACCTGGCGGGCTTCGTCCTTGAGCGCTTCGACGACACGGACCGCCCTTTGAGCCAACGGAGTGCCGCGCTGGCCGGCGGAGCGATACCCCGGGGACGGGCCCGGCGCCTTCAGGGGGGATGCCCGGTTTGCGGGGAGACGACCGGGGGTGCGGAGGGACATTTCTTCTTCGACATGCGAAGCCGGCGCCGCGGCCTGGTGCACGGCCCCTGCCTCGATGATATGCTCAGCGGCACCGACCTGAAAACCTATCTTTCGGAGGAGGGTCTCATCGCCCTCGAGACCCGCGGGGCCGCGGTTTTCGGACCGGAGGCCAGCCTGACCGTTCACCTGTTCCAGGGCTCCGGGAACAAGGTCGTCGAAGAGGAGGTCGGCAGCCCGTCAGATGCCCCCTACGGACCCTTTTTGGAAGGCGCCACCGGGCGCTTCGCCGAGGAGTTCTACCGGGAGACGCTCCTCCTTACCCTTCAGACCGGCCCCGTCGAGAGTTTCCTCGGCGAGGCGGGGTATGGGCATTTTTCCGACATGAGGCGCAGGGTCCTGCGGGAGATCCTGGCGCGTTGATCAGGCAAGGTCAAACCGATGGAGGCAGGGCGATGACACTCGAATCTTTTCACGACCTGATGCGCCTGGCGCACGGCTTCGAAGCGGCCAAGATCTTTTTTGTGGCCAACGACCTCGACCTCTTCAGCCGGGTGGGGCAGGGGAGGGTGGCCGATGACCTGGCCGCCGAACTGGGACGGGACGGCCGCGCCCTGACCATCCTCCTGAACGCCCTCGTGGCGGTGGGCCTGCTGCAGAAAGAGGGGGACCTGTACCGCAACGGCCCCGCGGCCTCCCGGTGGCTGGTGCAGGGGGAGGCCTTCCGGGGGAGCATCTTCAAGCACATTCACCACTGCTGGGGGGCATGGAACGATCTCGGCGAGGTGATCCGTGACGGCCGCCCGGCCCGCCCTCGGGAGGAGGCCATCCTCGGCACGAAAGAGGAGTGGACCCGGGACTTCATACGGGGCATGGACGATGTCACCCGCGAGCTCGCGCCGCAGGTGGCCCGCAAGCTCGACCTGTCCCGGGCAAAGGTGGTCCTCGATGTCGGCGGCGGACCCGGCACCTACGCGTCGGCCTTCCTGGATGCCCATCCCCACCTGGAGGAGGTTCGGCTTTTCGACCTGCCCGGCGCTCTGGCCGTCGGCCGGGAGAGGCTTGCCGCGCAGGGGCTTCTCGAGCGGGTCAGGCTGGTGGAGGGGGACTTCTGCCGGGACGAACTCGGCTCGGGGGTCGACTTCGTCTGGATCTCCCAGGTTTTCCATTCGCAGGACGAGCCCGGCTGCCGGATGCTCATCGAAAAGGCCTGGAGAGCCCTCAACCCCGGCGGGACCCTGGCGGTGCACGAGTTCCTCCTCGACGAGGGAATGACCTCGCCTCTGAACGCGGCCCTTTTCTCGGTACACATGCTTGTCATGACCGAGGGGGGGAGGGCCTACGGCGGGGCGGAGGTCGCCGCCTGGATGGCCGAGCAGGGTTTCGAGGCGCCGGAGATTCTCCCTGCCGGGCCCGAAACCGGCATGGTCTTGGCCCGCAAACCCTGAGATGGGCTCGTTGCTGTTGACAGGGATGGGGATTTTGCTTACTGTCTGGTCGAATTTTATTCCCGATTATCGAGGCTGACCCATGTCATTGTTGCCCCGCGGCCATGCCGTCAAGGAAGATATCGATCCGGGCAGGGTGAACCTTCCCGAAGCCTTGGAAAAGCTGCGCAGCGGGACCTTCACCGGCTACCTCAACTTCGCAGGGCGCAGGGAGAGGGGAATTCTCCTTTTCGCCCAGGGCCGGCTGACCAACGCCCTCTTCGAGGGCGAGCGGGAGAGGCTGACCGCCTACGACGCCATCGCGCGGATTTTCGAGCGTTCCATCGAGGGAGGGATGCGGCTCGGCATTTACCGCCTTTCCCCCGAGTTGGTCAGGCTCCTGCGGGGCCTCCAGAACGGAGAGGTCCTCTACCGGGGCCAGGCCCTCAAATTCATCGATCTCGAACGTCTTCTGGCAATTGTTCGGGAGGAACGCCTGAGCGGCTGTCTGCGGGTCTACTCCGGAGAGCGCACCGCCCTTATCTTCTTTCGGGAGGGGCTGCCCATTGGCTTTTTCCATGACGGGGGCCAGACCCTGGAGACGCAGGCCGATCTCTCCCGCTCTGTGGCCGGACTTCCGGAGGCCAAGCTGGACGTGCTGTCCAGCGGGGAGGGACAAGGGGAGGACGCCGGGGACTTGCTCGATTCTCCTGGCATGGGAGCCCTGTGGCAGAAGGCCCTCGATATGGCTGTCAGGCAGGGACGCACCTAGGGGCGATCTGCTCTTTTCGCCAGGGACCGATCCCGCAGCGGCGGGACGGCATCGAGTTGTTGACAAAAAGCCGGGGCCTTGTGGCCCCGGCTTTTTGTTTCCTGTGAATGGGCGGATCTACTGCAGCGGCTGGATCGTTTCGGCATCCGAAGGGACCAGGACGATCTGGATGCGGCGGTTCTGCGCCCGCCCCTCGGGGGACCCGTTGTCGGCGACGGGGCGGTATTCACTGAAACCGGCTGCAGAGAGGCGCTCGCCGGGGATGTTGACTCGATCCTGGAGAAAGTGGACGACGTTGGCGGCCCGGGCCGTGGAGAGTTCCCAGTTGGTCGGAAAGGTCGTCTGCAGGCGGGGGCTGATGGGGACGTCGTCGGTGTGCCCCTCGACCCGGATTGCCTTGTCCTTGACCCCGCCCAGAATGTCCCCCACCCTGCGCAGCACGTTCAGGCCTTCGGGCTTGATGTCCGCCTTGCCCGAATCGAACAGGATGCGTTCCACCAGGTTGACGGTGAGCTTGCCCTGCAGTTCGGAGATCGTGATTTCTCCCCGCTCGATCTCGGACTCCATCTTGTCCACCAACTCGTCGTAGGTGCTCTTCATCTGGGCGAGGCGGGCCTCCCGGGCGAGTCGCTCTTTTTCGACCTGCTGGTGAAGACCCCGGTTCTCCTCTTCCAGGCGGTCGGTGGTGCGGCGCATCTCGGCCATGGCCGCCCCGGCCTCGGCGCTGCGGTCGGAGAGGACCTTCTCCAGGCGCCCGATGTCGTTTCGGGCCCTCTCGAGGTCCTGCTCGAGGGCGGTTCCCTTGGCGAGGGATTCGGCCAGGCGCCGGTCCAGGTCGTCGTTGCGGGCGGCGAGTTCGTCCCTCTGCTGCTGAAGCTGGCTGTGGCGGGACTGCAGGTCTTCGAAGCGGTTGCCCAGGAGGGCGGCTTCATCGACTTTTTGCAGATAGGTCGATTTCTTGACGCAACCCGGCGAAGTCAGGGTGATGAGAGCAATAAGGGCGAGTATCCACGTTGAACGCATGGCCTACCTCCTTTTTCAACGGCGGGGCGGTAAGGCGGTCCCGGCGAGGGGAGCCGAGGGGACCGTTTTAGCCGCTGTCAAAATCCCCGTATTTTCCGGCAGGGAGCCGCAAAAGTAAAGAAAAATTCCCCCGTCCCGCGCTCCGGGCTTTTCGGTTGCGGGGGCTTTGTCTGCTGTGCTATAAAAAAGCATTTTCAATATGTTAGCCGCCACTCAGGAGTCTACGATGCTGGAAATCGATCGCATTATCCGCAATGCTCTGCAGGAGGACATCGGTCTCGGCGACGTGACCACCCTCGCCACGGTGAGCCCGGGCAAGGTGGTCCGGGCCGAGTTCGTGGCCAAGGAAGATTTCGTCCTCTCGGGCATCGACGTCGCTCGCCGGGTCTTTCAACTGCTCGACGAGGAGGTGGCCTTCGAGAAGATCATCGAGGACGGCCAGAGCGTCCGGCGCGGTGAGGTGCTGGCCTGGCTGAAGGGCGAGGCTTCTTTCCTTCTTCAGGGCGAGCGGGTGGCTCTCAACCTGCTGCAGCGCATGAGCGGGGTGGCCACCCTGACCTCCCGCTTCGTCAAGGCGGTCGAGGGGACCGGGGCGACCATCGTCGATACCCGCAAGACCACCCCGGGCCTGCGGATCCTGGAAAAATACTCGGTACGCTCGGGGGGGGGGCGCAATCACCGCACCTCCCTTTATGACGGCGTTCTGATCAAGGAGAACCACATCGCCGCCGCCGGGGGCATCGCCACCGCCGTCGGACGCGCCCGCGACTACGCCCCCCATACCCTGAAAATCGAAGTGGAGACCCGCGATCTCGCGGAGGTGGGCGAAGCCCTGGAGGCGGGGGCCGACATCATCCTGCTGGACAATATGGATCTTGAGACCCTGTGCAGCGCGGTGGAGTTGATCGACGGCCGAGCCCTCGCCGAAGCCTCCGGGGGGGTCAACCTGGAGACAGTTCGGGAGATCGCCGAGACCGGGGTGGATCTCATCTCGGTGGGGGCGATGACCCACTCGTACCTGGCCGCCGATATCTCAATGCTGTTTCGCTAGGGCGGGAAGGACCGAAAAATGACGGCAGGCGGTGCGCGGGAAGAGATTCTTAAACTGTTTCGGCAGAAGGGCGGAGGGTTCGTCTCCGGGGAGGAGATCAGCCGGGGCCTCGGGGTCTCCCGCTCCGCCGTCTGGAAGCAGATCGGCCTGCTGCGGGAGATGGGTTATACTATCGAGGCCGTGACCTCCAGGGGATACCGCCTGACGGGGATTCCCGACGCGCTGACCCCCGTCGAGATCCAGGCCGGTCTCGACACCGGCGTGATCGGCCGGGAAGTGATCTACTTCGAGGAGACGGATTCGACCAACGCCCGGGCCTGCGCACTGGGCGAGGAGGGAGCCCTCGAGGGGACCGTGGTTGTCGCCGAGCGCCAGACCGGCGGCAAGGGGCGGATGGGGCGCCGCTGGGCCTCCCCCCCCGGAGTCAACCTGTACACCTCGGTGCTGCTGCGTCCGCCCATCCCTCCCGTTCTGGCTCCCCAGCTGACCTTTCTCTCCGCGGTGGCCGTGGCTCTGGCCGCCGAAGAGGTCGCCGGGCTGGCGGCGGCTGTCAAGTGGCCCAACGACATCCTCCTCGGGGGAAAGAAGGTGGCCGGCCTGCTCAACGAGATGAGCGCCGAAACCGAGGCGGTCCACTACGTCGTTCTCGGCATCGGCGTCAATATCAACATGGGCGCCGAGCAGTTCCCGGACGACCTCCGCTACCCGGCCACCTCCCTGGCCCTGGAGGGGGGACGTCAAATCTCCCGGCTGGAATTCACCAGGGCCCTGTACCGCCGCCTCGACGAGCTCTACGCCACGTTCCTCCGGGAGGGCTTCGGGCCCCTTCGCCAGAAGTGGCAGGACCTCTGCGACGTGGTGGGCCGAAGGGTCGAGGTCGACACCCAGGGCCGCATCCAGAGGGGTATCGTCCTGGGGCTCGAATCCGACGGGGCCCTCCTGCTGGAAGCGGAGAGCGGCGAACGGGAAAAGATCCTTGCCGGCGATGTGCGGCTCCTGGATGGCTGAGGACCGGGCGGGATGAAAACCTTCTTGGTTTTCCCCGCGGGATGGTCTAGGATTAGAAGCTGGTAACTCCCCCCGCGATCTTCGCGGACCCTCGGATTTGCCGGGAAAGAGGCCTATGCTACTTGTTATCGATGTGGGCAACTCCAATACGGTTCTGGGCCTTTACCGCGGCGAAGAGCTGCTTCGAAGCTGGCGCATCACCACCGATACCTCCCGGACGGTGGATGAGAACGCCATGCTCATCCACGAGCTGTTTCGCCTCTCCGAATTTCATTTCACCGATATCGCCGACGTGATCATCTCCTGCGTCGTTCCTCCCATGCTCACCGCCCTGGAAGGGCTCTGCCGGCAGTATTTCAAGCTCAAGCCCTACATCGTCGGGCCCGGGATCAAGACCGGCATGCCCATCCAGTACGATAACCCCCGCGAAGTCGGGGCCGACCGCATCGTCAACGCCGTGGCGGCCTACGAGAAGTGGCGCGGCAGCCTCATCGTCGTCGATTTCGGAACCGCGACGACCTTCGATTACATTTCGGCGCGCGGTGAATACCAGGGAGGGGCCATCGCCCCGGGGCTGGGCATCTCCTCGGAGGCCCTTTTCGAAAGGGCCAGCAAGCTTCCCCGGGTCGAGTTTGCCCGGCCTCCCCAGGTCATCGCCAAGAACACCGTCAACAGCATACAGGCCGGGCTTTTCTTCGGCTACGTCGGCCTCGTCGACGGCATCGTGGCCCGCATGAAGATGGAGGCCCGGGATGAGCCGAGAGTCGTGGGGACCGGCGGGCTGGCCGAGCAGATCGCCAGGGCTTCGGAGTCCATCGACGCAGTTGACCCCTGCCTCACCCTGGAGGGGCTGCGCATTATCTACACCCGCAACACGCCATCGAATCAGAGCGAATCGGCACCAAGGAGGAGCCAGTAGAGAGTCCGACTTTCCAGAATGCCCGAGTTCTAAGCAGTGCCAGGTGAACCCACAGGTTTAAGAGGTGTGATCTCATAACCGTATTTTCCCCTATTGCGGCTGGAATGAAAGGAGCGATCATGGCGAAGTTTCAAACGGCAAATCTACGTAACCTCGGAATTGTAGGCCAGGGCGACGCGGGCAAGACCTCCCTCACCGAGGCGATCCTGTTCAACACCGAAATGACCGATCGTCTCGGCAGGGTTGACGACGGGTCCTCCACCATGGATTTCGAGCCCGAGGAGATCAAGCGCGGAATCACCATCAGCTCCAGCCTTCATCACTGCGAGTGGAACGGTCACGACCTGCACATCGTCGACACTCCCGGCTACACGAATTTCCTTCACGATACCCGCAGCTGCCTGCGCATACTCGGAGGCGCGGTTCTGCTCGTTTCCGCCGTCGACGGGGTCAAGGCCCAGACCCAGACCATCTGGAAGTGGGCGGACGAGTTCGAGGTGCCGCGGATCGTCTTTGTCAACAAGCTCGACCGGGAGCGGGCCGATTACCTCAAGGCCGTCGACGACGTCGAGAAGACCCTCTCCACCCGGGCGGTGGCGGTCAACATGCCCATCGGCTCCGAGAGCGACTTCAAGGGGATCATCTACCTGATCGCCATGAAGGCCCGCATCTTCCAGTTCGACGAGAAGGGGACCTACGAGGAAACCGAAATCCCCGACGAGTACAAGGATGAGGCGGAACGGCTGCGCTTCATGCTGGTAGAGGCGGCCGCCGAAGCCGACGACGAGTTGATGGAGAAATACCTCGAGACCGAGGAGCTCTCCAACGAGGAAATCCTGCGCGGCCTGCGCGAGGGGACGCTGACCCGGGTCTTCACCCCCGTCCTGTGCGGCAGCGGCACCGCCAACATCGGGGTAAGGCAGCTGCTCGATTACATCGTCGCCTGTCTGCCCTCTCCGCTCGACAAGGGGGTCCAGTACGGAACGAGTCCCAAGACCGGCGAGGAGGAACAGCGCAGCCCCGATCCGGCCGAGCCCTTCTCCGCCATGGTCTTCAAAACCATCAGCGACCCCTACACGGGCAAGCTCTCCCTCTTCCGGATCTACTCCGGCACCCTCAAATCCGATTCGAGTTTCTACAACCCCAACAAGGAGACGACCGAGCGCATCGGTCAGATCTTCGTCATGGAGGGGAAAAAGCAGAAGCCGGTCCCCGAGGCGGCGGCCGGGGACATCGTGGCCGTGGCCAAGCTCAAGGTGACCGCCACGGGAGATACCTTGTGCGATGAGGCAAAGCCCATCCTTTTCGAAAGCCCCATGAGCCTCAAGGCCGTCATCTCCTTCGCCCTCGAGCCGAAGAGCAAGGGGGACGAGGACAAGATCTACGGCGGCCTGCAGCGCCTCATGGAAGAGGACCCGACCCTGCACATCCAGCGCGACGAGGAGACCAAGGAGATGATCCTCTCGGGCATGGGCCAGGTTCACGTCGAGGTGGCGGTTGAGAAACTCAAGCGCAAGTTCGGCGCCGAGGTCATTCTCAAGGAGCCCAAGGTCCCCTACCGGGAAACTATCAAAAAGAGCATCGAGCAGCACTACCGGCACAAGAAACAGTCCGGCGGCCGGGGCCAGTTCGCCGACGTCAAGATCAAGATGGAGCCCCTCGGCAGAGGCGGAGGGTACGAATTCGTCGACAAGATCGTCGGCGGGGTCATCCCTCGGAATTTCATCCCGGCGGTCGACAAGGGGATCCACGAGTCGATTCGCAAGGGCCCCCTCGGCGGCTTCCCGGTGCAGGACGTGCGCATCACCCTGTTCGACGGTTCCCACCATTCGGTCGACTCCTCGGAGATGGCCTTCAAGATCGCCGGCTCCATGGCCTTCAAGCGGGCCTCGGAGGCGGCTAGCCCGGTCCTGCTCGAGCCGATCATGCAGATGGAGATCACGGTTCCCGACGACTGCGTCGGGGACGTCATCGGCGACATGAACTCCCGGCGGGGCAAGGTGCTCGGCGTCGAGCCGCTCGGCACCAACCAGGTCGTCTCGGTCACGGTGCCCATGGCCGAGGTTCTCAAGTACGCTCCCGAGCTGCGCTCCATGACCTCCGACCGCGGCCTGTTCACCATGGAGTTCTCCCATTACGAGGAGGTCCCCTCGCACATGACGGCAAAGATCCTGGCTGAACTCAAGCAGGGAGAGTAGCTGTCGAATGCCCTGACCAAAGGAGGTCTGCCCGACCATGGCAGCCGAAGAAGAATTTAATTTCGATGAAGAACTGGAAGAACTGGAGGAGGTGACCGGGCCGGAATACGAATCGGTTCGGACTCCGGAGGACGGACTGCAGGCCCCGGAGGAGTCTCCGGGGCCTGAGGGCGCCCCGCTCCGTAAAAAGAGCCCGCTGCCCCGGATCCTGGGCGCGGTGCTGCTGCTGGTCGTGGCGGCCTCGGCCGGTCTTTACCTTTATTCCGGACGGCAGGACGCTCCCGGGCAGTCGGTCCGCCCAGAGCTGCCGCAGCGACAGCCGATCGCAATCCCCGCCTCGCCGACCGGCGAGCCCGGGCGGGAAAAGCTTTCGGACCCCGCGAACCGGCCTGCTCTGGAGCGGGGGGTGATCGTCGAGGTCCACAAGTCGGAGCCTGCCCCAGTTCAGGCTTACAAGCCGAAGCCTGCCCCAGTTCAGGCTTCCAAGCCGAAGCCTGCCCCAGTTCAGGCTTCCAAGCCGGAGCCGGTCGCAGGCCCGGCTCCCCCGGCACAGAAGCCGGTCGGGCGCTCCGAAGCAGCCTCCGCCCGAACCGGGGCCTTCACTCTGCAGGCGGGCGCTTTCCTTGTTGAGGCCAATAGCGCCGAGGTGGCCCGGAAGGTCCGGGAGCTCGGCTTTGAGCCCCGTTCTCGCAAAAAGGACAAGACGGTGGAGATGACCCGGCTGCGGATCGGCATCCTTCCTGCCGCCGAAGCCAAAAACAGGCTGGACGAACTGGCCGAGTCGGTGCCCCAGGCCTTTCACCTTCCCCGGGGCGGCGACTGGGCGGTCTACGCCGCTTCCTTTCACGATCTGCGCGGGGCGCGGGAATATGCCGAAGAACTGGCCCGGAAGGGCATCGCGGTCGAGGAGGAGAGAACCCGGGTCGAGCTTCCCTTGATTGTCCTGAGCTTCGGGGCCTTTCCCGATCGGGCCGCCGCCGAAAAGGCGGCATCCCTGGCCCGGGAGGCCGGACTCGAGGTGGACGTTGTACCCGGGGGGGCTTTGGAAAACGGGGATACGGCCCTTGTGAACCGGCATGCCCAGTCAGACTAAGAACCTGCGTCTCAAGGTCTCCCCCCGCGTGGCGAGGATCGTCAGGGAGGCCCCGCGGGAGTAGCAGTTAGCCGCTGCCCGCGGGGGGCTCTCTCTTCCGATGCGAGACTTCGCCCTGCTCCTTTTCCTGCTCGGTCACGGAAGGGATGCCGAGGTCAAGTCGGCCGCCCGCCAGACCCTGGCCGAAATACCCGCCAACGAACTGATCCCGGTCGTGGAGGACCCGGGGGTGCATCCCCAGCTTCTCGACTTCCTTGCGAAAGTTCGTCTCGGGGACGGAGCGCTCATGGCTCGGGTTTTGTCCAGCCCGGTCCTGGAACGGGGGACCCTGCTGCGGGTGGCCGCCGCGGCGCCCGCGCAGGTCCTCTCACTTGTGGTGGGAAGCGGGCGGTTCGACAAGGGGGACCGGGAGCTGACGGAGGCCCTTCTCGGCAACGCCCAGGCCGCCCCGGACCTCAAGGCGCAGCTCCAAGGTCCCCCCGAAGAGGCGCCTCCGGGTCCGGAGGCGTCCGACGGAGAAGAGTCCGGGGAAGAGTTCTTCGACGAAGGCGAAGAGCTCAACCTGTCCAAGTACCAGCTCTCCCTCGAGATGGAGGTCGCCGAGAAGATCAAGGTCGCCATGACCGGAGATAAGGAGTGGCGCAGCATCTTTCTCAAGGACACCAACAAGTTGGTCTGTACCGCCGCGCTGAAGAACCCCCGCATCACCGAGGGGGAGGTTCTGACCCTGGTCAAGAACAAGAGTTCCCAGGAGGAGCTGATCCGGCTCATTGCGCTGAACCGCGAGTGGGTCAAGAACCGCGAGATCAAGAAGGCCCTTGTCATGCATCCCCGCACCCCTCCACCCAAGGCCCTGCGTTTTATGGACGCTTTGACGGACAGGGATCTCAAGAACATGGTTCGCAGCCGGTCGGTGGCCCAGGTCCTGGTCAACAACGCCCGGCGGCTTCTGACGGCCAAGGAGAGCCGGCGGTAGCCGGCGGCCGGGGGCCCGCCTGACGCCGGCTGTTTGAGGGTGCGTTTTTTCAGGCTCATGATGCAGACATGTTATGAAGTAAAGAGCAGTGGGTATTTCCCGATGGAGGGTGGTGTGGCTAAGAAAAAGATTCTTCTCGTCGATGACGTCGAACTGTTCCTTGAACTGGAAAAGACCTTTTTCCGGCGGGAGGACTTTCACCTGCTGATTGCCAGAACCGGTAAAGAGGCCCTCGCAATCGCCAAGGCGGAAAAACCGGACCTGGTTTTCATGGATCTCCATATGCCTGAACTCGCCGGGGACGAGTGCTGCCGAATGATGAAGGCGGACGCGGAACTGAGCGACATTCCGGTGGTCATGGTCACCACCCGGGGAAGCGAGGCTGATATCGAGCGGTGCCGCCGGTTCGGCTGCGAGGACGTTTTGCCCAAACCGATCAACCGCCACCATTTCGTCGCGACGGCGCGCCGGCTCCTCGGCATCGCCGACCGCTCCCTGCCGCGCGTCCGGACGACCCTCCGTGTCCGCTACGGCACCACCGGCCAGCACCTCCTCTCCGATTATGCGGTGAACGTCTGCACCGGAGGGCTCTTTCTCGCCACCGATCAGCCTCTCGCGGTCGACACCTCTCTGGCGCTGAAGTTCGAGCTCTCCGAAAAGGTCGAGCGGGACGTTCATTGCCGGGGGAGGGTGGCCTGGGTAAAGGCGAACGGGGCCGCGCACCGGCCCGGGCTGCCCTGCGGCTTCGGCGTCCAGTTTACCGAGATCGCCCCGGAGGACATGGAGGCGATCCAGGAGTTCGTCAAGCAGGAGTCCATCACTCCCCACTGGTAAGACCCTCTCTCTTCCAGACCCGCCAAGGCCCGCCGTTTTTTAGGCGGGCCTTTTTTTCTCCCCCGGCGCCCCAAGAGTCACTTTTGCCACAGAGACGCAGAGGACACAGAGATGACGTATGGATATTTCCCTTCGCTCTGTGGTCGATGTGCCCTGGCTCGCGTTCTTCCTCCAGAAAGGCGCCTCTCTCCTCGAAGCCCCCCTTCCATTGTCGGCCTGTTGCCATCCGGCAGCGAGATGGTAGGCTCTTAATGTTGTGCCGGCAACGGCATCCCCATCGCTCGTTTGTCTTGAGTCGCTGCGGCGTCGGTCGTCGCTACGAGGCTCTGCCCGTCATCGAAAGGAAGTACGCCACCGGCCAAGGAGGACGCATCATGCTCAAAAGGTTATCTCTCGTAGGAATCGTGACCGTCGCAGGGCTGCTCTTGGCGGCGACAGGCGGCTTTGCCGCAACGGTCGATTGCATCTCCTGCCACAAGGCGTCGAACCCGGCGCTGTACATGCAGTGGAAGGACTCGGGCCACGGCCAGAACGGGGTCGGCTGCTACGACTGCCACAAGGCCGCCCCGGGCGATGTCGACGCCTTCGAGCACAACGGNACCTCCAACTCCTACCATGCCCACGCAGGCGAGATCCTTCAGTCCAAGGACGCCTACCTCGCCCATGCCGCCGGCGGCCTGCCGATCGTCATCGTCGGCTGCGAGTCGTGCCACGGCGCAAAGATGATCATCGACCAGAACGCGCCGAACAAGCTCTCCCCCCTGACCTGGCCCAACAGCGGGATCGGCCGGCTCAACCCGGACGGCTCCAAGGGGGCCTGCAACGCCTGCCACACCCGGCATTCCTTCTCCAAGAAGCAGGCCCGCCAGCCCGAGAACTGCGGCAAGTGCCACCTCGGCCCCGACCACCCGCAGAAGGAGATCTACGCCGAGTCCAAGCACGGCATCGCCTACTCCGGCTTCAAGGACAAGATGGCCCTCGACAGCAAGGAGTGGGTCGTCGGCGAAGACTACTACGAGGCCCCCACCTGCGCGACCTGCCACATGTCCGCCACCTCCAACCAGCCGATCACCCACGACGTCGGCAACCGCATCTCCTGGACCCTGCGCCCGCCCGTCTCCAAGACCAAGGACAACTGGAAGCAGAAGCGCCAGAACATGAAAGACGTCTGCAGCAGCTGCCACCAGGAGAATTTCGTCAACGGCCACTACTTCCAGTACGACGCCCTGGTCAAGCTGTACAACGAGAAGTTCGCCAAGCCCGCCGGGGCGATCATGACGATGGTCAAGGACGAGAAGCTGATGGAGAGCCCGGCGGCCTTCTCCAACCAGATCGAGTGGGAGTACTGGGAGCTCTGGCACCACGAGGGGCGGCGTGCGCGCATGGGCGCGGCGATGATGGGCCCCGACTACGCCTGGTGGCACGGCATCTACGACGTCGCCCACAACTTCTACTTCAAGTTCATCCCCGAGGCGCGCCACTATAAAAACGCCAAGGTCAACGCTTACATCGACAACCTGCTGGCGACCGACCCGATGCACAAGTGGCTGAGCACCAACACCGGGGAGATCAAGAAGGCGATAGGCAGCGGCGAGTTCCAGAAGATCTACATGAAACTGTTTGATCAGAGCACGACGAAATAGACTGAGAGGGCGGGCAGGGAGGATGTTTTCAATCCCTTCCCCATTATGATTTCGAAAGGTCCCGCTTTGCCAAAAGCGGGGCCTTTTTTTTTGACATCCGAGGACAAGGATTTCTCGAAAGGGAATTTGTCATGCCTTCATTGGGTTGAGGTGTTGATCTTGATGGTGGTCGCTGAATTGTGAACTTGATCTCTATTTCTTTTGGCAATTTAAGAGGGGAACCCTTTGATTTGTCATGGGCCGCATATTTTCCTGGCCCGCCCGGTATCTTTTGCCCGGGGAAAAGTGTATTATGGAAAGAAGTACGGCCATCCCAGATCCCCTTTCAGAAAATTTCCACCCTTCAAACCGTACGGAGATGAGGTTGCGGAGTGAAGAGATCCGACGGTCGTGCCGGATGTTTCATCACGTCAATTGTCAAGCCTGCCCGTAGATTCCAGAGATCTCCCTGGTTTTATTGGACATATCTTGGCCACCCCAAAGCAAGGGAGGACCGCTTTGTCAAACACCACGCTTTCAGCCGGTGACCCTATCGAAGCCCGCTGCACCAAGTGCCGCAAAAATTCCGACCACATCATCGTCACTATGGAAGAAGAGGCGCCCGTCAAGGTGCAATGCAAAACCTGCGAGCGCCAGCACAAGTATCGGCCGCCGACTGCTCCCAGAAAGCCTGCAGTGCGAAGAGTTGTCGATCCGAAGGTCGCCGAGCGCAAAGAGTGGGAACTTTTGAGGCCGAGCATGAAAACCGCCGAGGCGACGGACTATTCCATGACCTCCGCCTACAAGGTCAAGGCCCTGATAAACCATCCCGTCTTCGGCCTCGGGCTTGTTCAGCGCCTGGCCGGTTCGCAAAAGGTCGAGGTCCTCTTTGAGGACGGCAAGAAAACGATGCGCTGCAAGTAAACCTGTGCGGCCCGGTGGCCGTCCCCTTCGGCGGGGGCGTCCAGGGGGCGGGTTTGCCGGACGTATGGTGGGAAGATATCGAAATGGACATTTGCGACCTGTGTGAAACACAATCGAAGAAATCGCGCAATGGGAAACCCCATGAACACTTGATGAAGGTGGATGAGGTCCGCATTTTCAAGGGGGCGCCCCCGCGGGGCTTCGAAGAGCAGGATTACCAGTGCATAACCTGCAAGTCGAAATTTACCCAGAGTACAGATAAAAACGATCTGGCATGGACGCTTTGGCGGGGGTGAGTGGACGAAGGTTCGGCACGGGATAAAGACACTAAAGGGGCAGGTTGCTTTCGGACGAGCAGCCTGCCTTTTTCTTTGGCCCTCTTTGGCGAACCGGCATTATCTGTTGCCGGGCGGGGCGGAACTTACTGCGAGGGCATTGTCGTCGCGGAATTCGGGGCGTGGGGCCTGGGGCAGGTGTCAAGCTATGCGGGCGAAGGGAAATCAAAAAAGCCCCGCGGAAATCCGCGGGGCTTTTTTTCGAACATATGCAAAATCTTACTTAAATTCTGCGCACGTTGGACGACTGGGGGCCTTTCTGGCCCTGGGTGACTTCAAAGCTCACGCGATCGCCTTCGGCGAGAGATTTGAAACCTTCGCCCTGGATCTCGGAAAAATGAACAAACACATCAGGTCCATTGTCCTGCTCGATGAAACCAAAACCCTTTGCGTCGTTAAACCACTTCACTGTACCTTCAGCCATTTTTTTCTCTCCATGTCCCCTCTGTGGGGACTTTTTGTTGTGCAAATCACGACCGCCCAAAAAGAAAAAACACAAACCCAAGCGGGCCTGTGTTTTAAATCCAAGTTGACACCTTGTCAACCTGTGGAGCGATGAAAAACTTACACAAACTTACTTTAAGTCCTAGAAAGGTAACACGACGGTTTTTAAAAATCAACACAAAAATGCCCATGGAGAAAAAGAATTTTTCAGGACAGGGGTTGGCCCGTTGCTCCCGGCCTTTCGAGCGGCATCACGGAAAGCACGCTGGAACCTGGATGGGGGCTGAAAGTGACGACGCACAATTCTGCTGCGGGGATCGGTTGATACGCCTGCTGCCGGAAAATCCCCTGGAGCTGTTTCAGTCAGCCAGGGTAGATTTTCTCGGTATTCAGCGCATGATGTTTAAGGCGGAGAACCTCGCGGGACTTGTTTGCAATGGCGGCCCATCCTCCTTGGTCGGTCGGAGGTGCGGGCGAGGAATGGACTGCTTGGGAGAAAAGAAAATCAAAGCGCCGCAGAGCCACATCGGCCTGTTTTTCCTGCCAGTCTTCGCGGCGCTTTTGCAGGTGGGCAAGGAAGAGTTTCTTTTGCTCTTGGGAGATTCGGGAGGCCGGCGGGACAGAAAGAAAAGAATAGCATTCTCTAACCTATCGGATATAATGCGGAACGTATTTTTCATGAAGCGAAGCGTCGGCGGGCAACTCCTGCTGGAAGCACTCGAGCAGAACTCCCCTCCGTTCTTATGTTGACATGCAACATGAGACCGCCCTGCGCGGATTGTGAATGCAAAATTCTAACAGTTGTGGGGAGATTGCTGGTGGTTTCCCATCTGGGGCTGACACCTCGGGGCGGATTTTATAATTTTAACGCATGTCGCATAATCAAATAGTTAGCCAACCAAATATAATCAACAGGAGTTTGAATGGACGTTTATAGCGTTTCCGATGTGTTTAACGAAAGTGATGTTCCGGTGCTCACCTTTGTTGAACCTAAAGAATTTAATGACATTGTTGGGTCATTGGTTACTAGTGGAAAACACGTGACTTTAAGCGGACCATCGGGGTGTGGCAAAACAACACTAGCAAAAAAATCCCTTAATGATGCTGGCTTTGGACCAGGCAATACACATTGGATCTCTGGTAGAGACTATTCTAGTGCAACCTCAATCATCGAACTGTTCAGCAAAGAATTCTCTTGCGAGGATAACGACCAAGAAATATTAGAATATTTGCAGGCCGCAGGCATAGTTGTATTAGATGACTTTCACCATCTTGATGAAAATGTCCGAAATGAGATTGGTTACAAATTAAAGAGATGGAATGAACAAAAAATTCGTTTTTTTATAATAGGCATTGCAAGCTCTAGTAAAAAGATGCTCGACATCGATTCTGAATTAGGGATTAGAAACGATGTTTACGAAATGAAACGACAAGAGGATGATTTTTGCAGAAAGGTTATCGAACTAGGAGAGAAGCATTTAAATATAAAAATTTCTGAAGAATCTCGTAGGCAGTTTGTTTTGGCTGCCGATGGCATACCATCAGCTATACAGGTGATTTGTCGAGTTGCTTGCATTAGAAATAAGGTATTAAAAACTGAAGTTGAATGCAAGGATGTATCTTGCAAAATGGAAGAAATTAAAGATGGTGTTCTAAGGATTTACAAGGGCAAATACCATAACAAGCTAGTAGGCTTATGTAAGGGGAAACAGCAGGCCCGGTCAGTCCATAATACCTATTTTGATATAATTAAGATTATAAGCATTATTGGTAAAGGAGAGATTCAGTTCCAAGAGATTCAGCAGAGATTGTTAGCGCCGATTGCTGACCCAAAAGAGAAAGCAAAGAAAACAACATCATTTCATAACTGCCTTAAATATTTACCTTCTGTGATTGAAGAGAGGGGGCTTGATGATGCCATTTATGTTAATCGTGGCTCCGATAGCATATCTATTGAAGATCCGTCCTTCGGGTTGTATTTAAACTTAATAGATATCGACGAGATCGGACAATCTATAAAGCTAAGGCGTACCGGTTACCCATGGGATGTTGCGGTTTCATTTGCAGGTGAAAATAGAGACGTTGTAGAGCAGGTCAAAAGCATTCTAAATGATGCTGGTTATACGGTTTTTTATGACTTTGATGTACAGCATCAGCTATGGGGGGCAGACCTTAGAGTCAAATTGTCCGATGTTTATGCTAATGATGCGCAGTATATGGTTATCTTTTTGTCCAATTATTATCCAGAAAAAGACTGGACGAATTTTGAGTTTGAGATAGGCAAGGAGGCACGAGGAAAGAGAACCGAGACGTATTTGCTTCCAGTAAAGATTGATGACGTGGCAATCGTTGGGCTTTCCTCAAATGTTGGTTATATTGACCTCAGAAGATGCTCTATAGCTGACTTAACCAATTCATTGATTGAAAAAATAGAGCAAGGCTAACACGTTAATCAACCGGACGAAATTGACAAGTGTGCTTCCCGAATATCTCGGTGGTACGCGCCCCGGTTCTTCGTCGCAGGTTATCGTAATCCGTTGAGGCTGTAGAAAAACCCGTTCCACCAACTCCCAAAATGTCGAACAGAAAAGGCCCACCTGGAAACAGGTCGGGCCTTTATGCTTTATTGCGGTTTACAGCAAAGGTCACACAACCCCTCGTCCCGCATCCCCCAATTCTCCTCTGACAAACCGTCCCCGCCTCATCCCCGGCCTCTCCTCCCCCGCGACAACCAATCCGATGATCTGCATCCGTTTCCAACGGATCAAGAAAACCCCGGTTCTTTGACCCACGTCAAATGTTAAACAAAACAAGATTGGTAGGGTATGGCCCACGGTGTTAAAGAACCTGAATGTTTATCGCTATTTCAACGGCAGGCAACAGTCGCTGGCGGATGTCCGCCCACCAAACTCAGGGGAGGTAAATAGATGAAGAAGTGGTATTTGGGGGTTTCGGTAATGATGGCGCTGGCCCTGGTCGCCCTGGTGGGGGCCGGCACGGCCCTGGCCGCGCCGCAGGTCGACAAGGATTCCAAGAAGTGCATCGCCTGCCACGAGGCCGCGGGCATGGCGCCCAAGATGATCGAGCAGTGGGAGAAGTCGAAGCACGCCGAAAACGGCGTCGGCTGCCTCTCCTGCCACGGGGCCGAGGAGGGCGACTTCGACGCCTTCGCGCACAACGGCTACACCGTCGGCCTTTACCCGACGCCGAAGGACTGCTCGGCCTGCCACGCCGAAGAGGTGACCGAGCACACCAAGTCGAAGCACGCCTACCCCTTCTGGCTCTACGCCCCGGCCGACCGCGCCATCTTCGAGCCGATCGTCGGCACCAAGCAGGGCTGCGAGTCGTGCCACAACATCTCCAACCTGTGGCCGGACGGCTCGGTCGGCGAGTGCGACGCCTGCCATCCCAAGCACAGCTTCTCGGTCGAGGTCGCCCGCACCCCGCAGACCTGCGGCGAGTGCCACCTCGGCCCCGACCATCCGCACATCGAGATCTACAACGAGTCGAAGCACGGCAACATCTACGCCGCGCAGGGCGACAAGTGGGACCTCTCCTACCGCTCCGAGGACCACAAGAACGTGCCGATCGAGGCCCCGGTCTGCACCACCTGCCACATGGACGCCGTGGGCGAGGTGAAGTCGACCCACAACGTCTCCGAGCGCCTCGCCTGGGAATCCCAGGCCCCCTGGTCCTACCGCACCGTCTGGTTCGAGGAGGAGCTCGGCAGCTGGGAGGAGAAGAGCGACCGCATGCAGACCGTCTGCGCCAACTGCCACGCCCCGACCTTTATCGGCGACCACTTCCTCGCCTTCGACCTGGTCAACCTGCAGTACAACGAGATCCGCCGCGAGTTCCTCAAGTGGACCAAGCTCTATACCGAGAAGGGGCTGATCAAGCCGCTCAAGGAGACCTTCAACGACGGCACCGAGCGCAACCAGTCCGCCCTGGTGATCAACGCCGGCTGGTACACGGCCGCCTCCGAGCTGATGTACAACGGCTGGCACCATGAGGGCCGCCGTTTCCGCCACGGCTCGGCCATGGGCGGCGCCGACTACGTGCAGTGGCACGGCATCTGGGAGCTGCAGCACGACCTGCAGGAGATGATTGGCTGGGGCGCCGAGCACGGCGTGGAGGAAGCGAAGAAGATCGCCGAGTCGGACTCTCCGGCCAGGTTCTTCACCTACAAGCTCTACGATTACCCCGGCGGCGCCTACTCCGTCGCGACCAGGGAGCAGCAGGCGGTGGCGACGGTCCAGCAGTACATCCCCGACTACTGGGAGAAGGTCAAGGCCAACGTCGAGCAGGCCTTCACGCAGGGCCTCCTCTCCAAGGCCGCCTGGGAGCGCTGGATGGAGCGCTACGACAACAAGGACCACTATGACTGCACCAAGTACGGCGACCACCCGATCTACGCGCCCTACGAGAAGCGCAAGGCCAGGGAGCTGAACCTGAAGGATCCCAACTCGCCCCTCTCCCGGGCGATCAAGGTCGGCCTGCCGTCTCCGTCCCCGGCCGAGGAGAAGATCAAGTAACTCCGGCTCCTGCTTATCGCAGCGTCAAGCGGGAGGGCCGAACCCCCTCCCGCTTGACACCGCCGGGAGCGGTTTCACCGAACGACAACATCGAGGAGAGCGCGCGTGATGGGTATGAAGGGCAAGATTTTGAACGCTGCGGCGGTTTTGGCGGCCGCCATCCTGATCGTCTCGACCGGCCATGCCTTCAGTGACGGCGTGGTCGCCAGCCTGGACGGGGAAAAGATCACGGTCGCGACCCTTTCCGATTATGTCAGTGAGGTGGCCGGGGACAAATACGCGCCTTTGCTGAACGACGGGGAGGGGCTGCGGACCCTGGCCGACTTCTATATCAACCGGGCCCTCCTGCTCGACTACGCCCGGCAGACGGTGGACAGAGAAGACGTCATGGTCAGAAACCACAACGCCCGAAGCGTCGATGAGTCCGCCATGGTTCTCACCGCGCTGCTGAAAAGCGAGGTCCAGGGCAGGGTGCGCGTTTCGGCCGAGGAGGTGGAGGGCTACATGAAGACGAAGAGGGTGGCGTCAGAGAAGGTGGCCGAGCGGGAGCTTGCATCGCTCCGAAAGGCCGAGCTGATGACAGCCCTCATTGCAAAGGTGCGCATGGGCCATGACATCCGGTATTTCGACTAGGCGTTCGGCACCCTGTCGCAACGATGATCGCGTCGGCAGTCGGCCGGGGAACTTCCCCGGCCGATTTGCTTTTGGATCGCGGCGGCCGCGCCGGGAATCCGGGGTCGAACCTGGCCGCGGAGGAGCGGTAGCCGATGGCCCCATGGGGTTGATGGCAAAGCCGCATTTAGCGATTTGGTTTTGACTCAAACCAAGAAGTACGCCGTCCACAGAAAATGTGGACAGGGGTGTGGATAAGTACCTTGGGGAAGATTAAGGGAGCGAAACTCTCAGGCGATTTAGCTTTTTGCCTAGAAAAAACACAGCCGGGTCGGGGATGCCTAAAATTTAAAATATCCGCAAGATCACTATATTAAGAATTCGAATTCGGGATCCGGCCGAGGCCCCCCTCTGGTCGGGGGCTCCTGCCCCCTGAAAGTCGGGCCGAACCTTTTGGGATTGACACAAACCGCTCCCTGTGATATTCAAAAACCGCATAAAAAACGAATAGTTAGGTGGGCCGATGAATATTCGGGCCCGCCACACAAAAGTTTCTGGATAGCAAACAGAAGGAGGACTTCAATGGCCGAAACCCTGCACTTCACCCTCGGCGGGCTCCTGGAAGACACCGCCCGGCGCTTCCCCGAAAACGACGCCCTGGTCTATCCCGACCGGGGCCTTCGATACACTTACCGCGAATTCAACGCCCTCTGCGACCGGCTCGCCAAGGGGCTCCTGAAACTGGGGATAAAAAGGGGGGATCACGTCGCCATCTGGGCGACCAACGTCCCCGAATGGGTGATGCTCCAGTTCGCCACCGCCAAGATCTGGGCGGTCCTGGTCACCGTGAACACCAGTTACAAGAGCGCCGAACTGGAGTACGTGCTGGACCAGTCCGACTCCACGACCCTCTTTCTCGTGCAGGGGTTCAAGGATACCGATTACGTGCAGACCACCTACGACGTGGTGCCGGAGCTGAAGGCCGGGCAGTCCGGGGCCCTCGCCTCGGAGAAGCTCCCCTTTCTGAAGAATGTCGTTTATATCGGCGCCGGCGCCCCTGCCGGGATGCTCGGCTTCGGGGAGATCGAAAAAATGGGACAGTCGGTCTCCGACGCCGACCTCGAGGCGGCCAAGGCGGGCCTCGACGAGCACGAGGTGATCAACATGCAGTACACCTCGGGGACCACGGGCTTTCCCAAGGGGGTCATGCTCACCCACCACAATATCGCCAACAACGGCTACAACATCGGCGAGTGCATGGAGTTCACCGAGAAGGACCGGCTCTGCATCCCGGTCCCCTTCTTCCACTGCTTCGGCTGCGTCCTCGGAGTGCTGGCCTGCGTCACCCACGGCTCGGCCATGGTTCCGGTCGAGACCTTCAACCCCGAGGAGGTCCTCAAGACCGTCGCCGCCGAGAAGTGCACGGCCCTGCACGGCGTGCCGACGATGTTCATCGCCGAGCTCGATCATCCCAACTTCGCCCGCTACGACCTCTCCTCGCTGCGCACCGGGATCATGGCCGGCTCGCCCTGCCCGACCGAGGTGATGAAGCGGGTCATCCGCCACATGAACGCCTCGGAGATCACCATCGCCTACGGCCAGACCGAGTCCTCCCCGGTGATCACCCAGACCCGCACCGACGACCCCATCGAGCTGCGGGTCGCCACCGTCGGGCGCGCCCTGCCCAACGTGGAGGTCAAGATCGTCGACATCGAGACCGGCGAGGCCCTGCCGCCCGGCAAGCAGGGGGAGCTCTGCACCCGCGGCTACCTGGTGATGAAGGGGTATTACAAGATGGAGGAGGAGACCGCCCGTGCCATCGACCATGATGGCTGGCTGCACACCGGGGACCTGGCGGTCATGGACGAGAACGGCTACTGCAAGATCACCGGGCGGATCAAGAACATGATCATCCGCGGCGGCGAGAACATCTATCCGCGGGAGATCGAGGAATTCCTCTACACCCACCCCAAGGTCTCCGACATCCAGGTCTACGGGGTGCCGGACCGCAAGTACGGCGAGCAGGTGATGGCCGCCATCAAGCTCAAGGAGGGGGTGGACTGCACCGAGGAGGAGGTCAAGGACTTCTGCCGCGGCCGGATCGCCAATTACAAGATCCCCTATTTCGTCAAATTCGTCGACGAGTTCCCGATGACCGCCAGCGGCAAGATCCAGAAGTTCAAGCTTCGGGAGATGGCCATCGAGGAGATGAACCTGGAGGAGGCGACGGAGGTCGAGACGGCTTGAACCTCGTACCCTGAACCCCGTACCCTGAACCTGTTCCCAGGAGGAAACCGATGCGCATCACCCCCGCAAGCGAGCTTTCGGCCCGCACCCAGAAACTCCAGGCCCTGATGCAGGGGGCCGGCCTCGATGCCGTGCTGATGCTCCAGAGCGCCGACCTGTTCTATTTCACCGGCTCCATCCAGCAGGGGGTCCTCTACGTCCCCGCCGCAGGCGAGCCCCTCTACATGGTGCGCAAGGACCATGGGCGGGCCCGGATGGAGTCGGGCCTGAAGGAGGTCGTCCCCTTCAAGAGCCCCCGATACATCCCCGAGGTTCTCGCCGATTTCGGCTACGCCATGCCCAAGACCGCCGGGATGGAGCTCGACGTCCTCCCCGTGGGGCTCTTCGGGCGTTTTCAGAAGGTGCTCGAGGGGTGCGTCATCTCCGACGCCACCCCCCTGATCCGCACCGTGCGGGCGGTCAAGTCCGACTACGAGATCGAGATCCTCAAGGACGCCGCCCTCCAGGTGGACCAGGTCTGCAAGCGGGCCCGGGAGGTGATCACCGTCGGCATGACCGACATCGAGCTCGCCGCCGAGCTCGAGTTCACCGCCCGCAAGGCGGGACACCAGGGTCTCACCCGGATGCGCGGCTTCAATTCCGAGATCTTCTACGGCCACGTCTTCTCCGGGGCCGACAGCGCCGCGCCGGCTTTCAACGACACGCCCCTCGGCGGCCTCGGGCTCAACCCCTATGTCGGCCAGGGGGCCAGCTACAAGCGGATCGAGGCCAACGAGCCGATCATCATCGACTTCACGGGGGCCTTCGACGGCTACATCGTCGACCAGACCCGGGTCTTCTGCATCGGCGGCCTGCCCGACCCGCTGGCCAAGGCCTACGAGGACATGCTGCGGGTCCAAGACCTGGCCAAGGAGATCGCCCGGCCCGGCGTGGCCTGGGGCGAGCTTTACGACCGGTGCCACGACCTGGCCTGCGAGATGGGCTATGCCGATCACTTCATGGGCGCGGCCGGCGCCCAGGTCTCCTTTATCGGCCACGGCATCGGCATCGAGGTCGACGAGTTCCCCTTCGTCGCCCGCGGCTTCAAGGACCAGGTGCTGGAGGACAAGATGGTCTTCGCCTTCGAGCCGAAGGCGGTCTACCCCGGCCTCGGGGCGGTCGGCATCGATAACACCTTCTGGGTCGCCCCCGACGGGCTCACGCATCTGACCTTCTCCGATCAGGAGCTGGCGGTGCTCTGAGGCTCCGTCTACAAACCCGGTGTTCCGTGAGAAGGCCCCTGGTTCGAGCAGGCCTTCTGTCAAAAGGGTTGAAACCCCCAGGCAACAGCCAGACGAAAAGCCCCGGGAACGGTCTCCCGGGGCTTTTTCCGTGTCGGTAAAAGGTTTTCCCGCCCCACTCCTGCGGGGCGGGTCGTTAACCCTTTTTGCGCAGAACCGCGAAAAGGCCCCGTTCCGGCCTCACCTCTCTTGCAGGCAGCCCTCGATGCCGCGCAGCCCCTCCATGGCACCGCAGGGCAGGCCGATATGACCGCCGCCGATGTGGGGGTCGCGGGTGTTGATGCGGACCACCGTGGCGCCGCGGCGGGCGCCGATCTGTTCGCTGAGGGAGCGGATGGTGGGGATGGCGGTTCCCGCTCCCATCTCGATGACGGC
Organism: Desulfuromonas sp.; assembly: GCF_002868845.1. Taxonomy (NCBI): domain Bacteria; kingdom Pseudomonadati; phylum Thermodesulfobacteriota; class Desulfuromonadia; order Desulfuromonadales; family Desulfuromonadaceae; genus Desulfuromonas; species Desulfuromonas sp. Next base: position 14,463 of record NZ_PKUB01000023.1, on the reverse strand, counting down.
CAGGGGAGCGTCGCGGTGCTGGTCGAGAAAGAGGTCGAAGCGCATCTGCTGGCCGCGGGAGCGGTTGCTGACCCAGGAGTAGTCGCCGAACATGAGGATGTTGGGGCGGGCGGTCTCGCCGCAGTGGACGCAGCGGGGGACGTGGCGGGATCGCATCGTCTCGAGGTCGATATCGATCTTTTCGGTGTTGTCCCAGATCTCCATGGAGCAGGGGCCGGTGCACTGCAGGTGGTGGATGGAGCCGTGCACCTCGAGGATCTGCTCTTCGGCGAAGCCGGCCTTCTGGAACTGGCCGTCGACGTTGGAGGTGACGACGAAGGTGTCGAGGCCGAAGCGTTCGGCCCACCGGCGCAGCAGGGCGAAGCCGGCGTGGGGGACGGTCTGCCGGTAGAGGTTGGTGCGGTGGCCGTAGAAGCCCCAGCCGAAGGCCGGGTCGCGCTCGAAATGGGCCGGGTTGGCGGCGTCGACGAAGGAGAGGCCGAGGCGGCGGTAGGGGGGGTAGGCGTTCCAGAATCCTTCGTCGCCGCGGAAGTCGGGCAGGCCCGAGTCGACACCCATCCCCGCGCCGGCGGTGACGATCAGGGCCCGGGCGGCCTTGACCGCCTCTGCGGCCTGGACGAAACGGTCGGCGAGTTCCATGGGCGGTCCTCCTTGGGCTGGGCCGGGAAAATGGAGCCCGGCAAACGGTGAAGGTGATAGGGCGGCACTTCGGGGGAGGGGGATCAGATACCGACCTTCACCGGGGTCGGGTCGAGCAGGCGCGCCAGGTCGCCGGGGTCGATTTCGACGAGGAAGCCGCGCTTTCCGCCGTTGATGAAAATCGTCTCCAGGGCCAGGATCGTCTCCTCGACGTAGACCGGCATCGCCTTGCGGGTGCCGAAAGGGGAGGTCCCGCCGACCAGGTAGCCCGAATGCTTCTGCGCCATCGCCGCATCGCAGGGGGAGACGCTCTTCACCCCGATGACCCGGGCCAATTCCTTGGTGGAGACCTCCCTGTCGCCGTGCATCAGGACGACCAGGGGGCGCTTCGCCTCGTCTTCCATGACCAGGGTCTTGACCACCGCGTGCTCCTCCACCCCCAGCTCCCGGGCGGAGACGGAGGTGCCTCCCTTTTCCTCGTAGGGGTAGAGGCGGGGGGTGAAGGGGACCGAGTGCTGGCGAAGCATGCGGATCGCCGGGGTGACGGGGGATTTGTCCTTGGCCATGGGGAGGCTTCCTCTTCGTTTAGCCCGAGCGGGCGAACCACGAGATGACGAGCATGGCGAGGCTGACAAGGACGGCCGCCAGGCTGAGCCCTCCGAGGAGGTTGAACAGGGGGGCCGCCGTGCGCCGGCCGCGGACGCCCAGGGGAAGGACCAGGCCGAGGGCCGCCCCGCCGAGGGCCCCGCCGAGGTGCCCGGCGTTGTCGGCGCCGACCACCAGGCCGAAAACGAAGGCGAAGGCCGCCCACTGGAACATGAAATTGCGGATGTGGTGTCCCGGCGGGCCCATGCGATGGTAGTAGGCCACTGCGAATCCGATCAGGCCGAAGAGCGATCCCGAGGCGCCGACCACCGGGGTCATCGGGTGCCAGAAGTAGCCTGCGGCAGTGCCGGTCAGGGCGGCCAAGGTATAGAGGAACAGGAAGCGGGAGGGCCCGATTTCAGACTCGACGAGCGGCCCGACCTGGTAGAGAACCACCATGTTGAAAGCGAGGTGGATAAGCCCGCCGTGGGTGAAGGCGTAGGTCAGGCAGCGCCACCACTCCCCCTCCACCAGGACCAGGGGCCAGTACTGGGCCCCGGAGTGGATCAGGAGGTAGGTGGTGGGGCTGAGGATCGGGCGCAGGCCGAGCCCGGCGGCGGTCCCCTGCAGGACCATGAGAGTGTAGAGCGCCAGGTTGGCGAAGATGATGATGCGGGTCAGGGACGGGCCGGTGTGGCCCGGGGCGCCCTCGGAGCGGAAGAAATTGCCGAAGGTCCGCTTCCAGCGACGCAGGCGCCAATGCCAGTTGGTGCCCGCCGGCCCGGGCCGGGAAAAAAAGGGGTTGTGATTCAAGACAGTTTCCTCCGGGATGGGTTGCCCACAGACTATCGCATAAAGGGTTCGGCGGGGCAACAGGTTCTCTTCCCGAAAAGCCCGGAGTTCTCGAAAGACCGGCGGCGGACGGGGTAGCCCGGCATGGAGACGAGACAGGGGCGGGGGAGGCACCGGATGCAGGGCAGTCTCAGCCGGGTCGGGCCGGCCGAGCGGCGTACTCCTCCGTCAGGGCGCGGCGCACCGCTTCGTCAAAGGGGGTCTGGCTGAGGGGCAGCAGCTCCCGAATGCGCTCGTCGCGGCAGACCACCTCGTTTTTCAGCCCCTCGATGAGGGGAATCGCCACCGAAGCCTTGACCGGCGTGGCCAGGGCGACTCCGTAGGCGAAGAGGCGCACCGGAAGCAGGGGCAGGGGCAGGTAGAGATTGAGGGTCCCGGCCACGCGGGCGAGGCGCTCGAGCATTTCGTGGTAGGAAAGGACTTCCGGGCCGCCGATGTCGAAGGTCTGTCCCGCGGTGCGCTCGTCCTTCAAGCAGCCGACCAGGTAGGCGATGACGTCCTCCACCGCGATCGGCTGGCAGCGGGTGTCGATGGCCGTTGGAATGGCCAGCAGGGGCAGGCGCCGCACCAGGGAGCGGAGGATCTCATACGACGCCCCGCCCGCGCCGATGATCACGGCCGCTCGCAGCACCGTGACCGGAAATGCCGCCTTGCGCAGGGTCTCCGCCACCTCCAGGCGGCTGGCCAGGTGTTCGGAGAGGTGGTTGCCGCTCTCTCCGAGGCCCCCGAGGTAGATCGTCCTGCGCAGCCCGGCTTCTTCTGCGGCGGCCACGAAGTTTTCCGCCGCCTCGCGGTCTCGGCGGCGGAACCCCTCCCTCCCTTCGCCCAGGGCGTGGACCAGGTAGTAGGCCGTATCGACATCCTTCAGGGCCCCTTCCAGGGAGGCGGGCTCCAGCAGGTCGCCCATGACCCCTTCGGCCCCGGGCGCAAAGCCCTCTTCCGCTCTGCGCGACAGGCAGCGGACGACGAACCCTTCCTTCAGAAGCGCCTCCACAAGGCGCCGGCCGATAAAGCCCGTCGCGCCGGTCACGAGGACCCGTCTGCTCGGTTCCATTATTTTCCTCCTTCGGAAAAACGGGATCGTTCCAGGGGTTGATTCAAAGTCTAGCCGAAACGAAACAATTTTCCCGGGGGGGGAGGCGGGGAGAGGGGCGGAGTGCTTTTGACGGCCTCCGGGCAGAAGCGATTGGCCTCCTGGGGCTCTTTGCCGGAGCGGGGCGGCATCCGCTAGCGGCCGCCTAGAAAGCGGGCCAGGCGAAGGAGCAGGCCCTGGCGGGTGAGGATGGCGCCGTGCGGACAGAGCTCCTGGCAGCAGAAGCAGCCGATGCAGCGCCGGGTGTCGATGAGCAGGTGTCCCCGGTCGATTTGCATCGCCTGCGGGGGGCAGTGCTTCACGCAAAGCCCGCACAGCTCGCATCGTTCCGGGTCCGCTTCCGGCATGGCGGTCAGGTGCCGGCGCAGGGGGTTCTTGAGAATGGGGGGCAGGCCGAAGTTGACGTCCGTCGACTTGGCCGGACGAAAGCTTCGCGGCCGCAGGGCTTTGGGCTCGGCGCCGACGCTCTCCACCTCCGGCAGCTCTCGGCGCTCCCTCGCGACCTTCAGGGTCCAGACCGCATCGGGGCGCAGGCCGAGCAGCTCGGTCGCCGCGATGTCCACCGCGAGGGGGTCGGTTCCGGCCAGAAGTGCGCCGATCTGAACCGGGTCGCCGCTGCCCGGGCCGTTCCCCTCCATGCCGACCACCGCGTCGACGATGGAGAGGGCGGGGCGGACGCGCTCGGCAATCTCCAGCAGCATCAGGGCGAAAAAGGCCTTGTCGGTGCCCGCCTGGAGGTGGAGGCGGATCTTGCGCATGCCGACCACCGCGCCGAAGAGGTTTTTGACCGCGCAGGTCATGCCCATCATCTGGTGGGTCTTGAGTTTGGGGAGGTTGATGACGACGTCGGCTTCGAGGACGTCACGGGCCAGCTCGAGCTCCTGAAAGGTGCCCCCCCCGCTGCGGATTCGCACCGACTCGTCGAAGGGGGCGAAGCGCGCCCCGGTCTCCTCTATCACATCGAGGATTCCGCTCCGGCCGGCCACATGCCGCGGCGAGCCGAGGCCGGGCGAGTCGCCCACCGAGACGATCCCCCCCGCCTCCTGGACCAAACGGATCACTCCCCGGACCAGCTCGGGATGGGTGGTGACGGCCTTTTCGGGGGCCTTGCCCGCGAGCATGTTCGGCTTGAGCAGGACCTTCTGCCCCGGGCGCACGAAGGCCCCCATGCCGCCGAGGGGGGCGAGCAAGCGGGACAGGGCATCTTCCATCGCGGAACGCTCGTAGCCGGGGACGGCGAGCAGAGAGACGCGCTCTTTCATCCGGCCTGGACCTTGATGTGAAGCCGGCGCCTGCGGGGGCCGTCGAACTCGCAGAAGTAGATCCCCTGCCAGGTTCCCAGGACCGGCTCCCCGTTCTCCACGAGAAGCGTTTCGCCGGCTCCCACGAGGGAGCTTTTGAGATGGGCGGCGCTGTTGCCCTCGGCGTGGCGGTAGTTGTCCTCGAAGGGGACGATCTTGTTCAGTTCCATGGCCAGGTCGCGGACCACGTCGGGGTCGGCGTTTTCGTTGATGGTCACCGCTGCGGTGGTGTGGGGGACGAACAGGACGGCCAGGCCCGAGCGGGCGCCGCTTTCCCTGATCGCACGGCGTACCTCGGCGGTGACGTCGATCAACTCGACCTGCTGTCGGCTGACGACCTCGATGACGGTCATGGCTCTTCCTTTCGCAACGCGTTCAGCAGCGTCTCGAAGACCCGGGAGCGGTAGAGCAGGGCGGTGTGACCCATGCCGGCCAGCTCCTCGTTGCGGCTCCCCTCCAGGCGGGCGCTTTCAAAGGGGAGGATGATGTTGTCGTGACGGCTGTAGATGGAGGTCACCCGGGTCTCCGGGGGGAGGGGCGCCTCGGCCAGTCGGTGCAGAAAGGGGGATCCGGGAAGTACGAGCTTTCCCAGGGGGGAGAGGGCAAAGGGGGCCAGCTTGGATCCAGCGTTTGGGGTTCCGAGCAGGACGCACATCGCCACCTTGTCGGCCCCCCCGCGAAGTTGCAGATAGTTGCGGGCGATGATGCCGCCCATCGAATGGCCCACCAGGCTGACCTTGTCCACTCCGGTTGCGTGGCGCAGTTCATCGACCTTCTTGGCGACGCGCTCGGTCAGGGTCTCCACGTCCTTCCAGGGGGGCAGGTTGAGGGTGTAGAGGGCGTTCACCCCCCGCCGGCGCAGGCGGTACTTCAACCACAGCCAGCAGGCGCGGTTGTGAAACAGGCCGTGGAGAAAGATCACCGGAGTCTGCTCTTCGGCGCGAACCATTTTCTCCCGGGGGGCGGTCCAGCCGAGGGGATGCACCAGGACGGAGGCGGCCAGGCAGAGGGTCTCGGAGGCGATCAGCCCCAGGGCGAAGGCGAGGCGTCCCCCGGAAAACCGGTCTTCGACCAGCTGCGGCTCCCGGTTGGCGTATTCGTACCAGGCGATCGTGCAGCTCAGCACAACGACAGCCGCCACGACAATGAAGACCACCCCCATGACACCACTCAAGAAGCTGAAAAGAATAGACATATCGTCTCCTTAGATGATTCGATTATGGCATGGGCGCGATCAGCCGTCAACGCGGCAAGACACCTCGGCCGTCCCGGGCGCGATTTCTCTCGCGGAAGCAGGCAGAGGCGATGCCTGGAAAATCCGTACCAACAGTGTTAAGCTGGCCCGAAATGGGTCAGGGGGTGAACCTTGCGTCAACTGATTGAGCGATTCGACAGGCACCTGGGGGTGGAGAGGAACCTCTCCGAGCACACCCGCTGCGCCTACCGGAGGGACCTGGAGGCCTTCCGGGTTTTTGCCGAGAAGCACCTCGAGGCTCGGGGGGAGGAGCTGGTGCGCGGGATCGACCATCTGCTGCTGCGCCGCTACCTTGCCGAGCTGCACGGCCGCAACAAGAAGAGCACCATCGGCCGCAAGCTGGCGAGCCTGAGGACTTTTCTGCGCTACCTGGTGCGGGAAGGGGTGCTGCAGGCGAACCCCGCGGAGATGACCTCTTCGCCCCGCCAGGAGCGCTACCTGCCCCAGACCCTGTCCGTCGACGAGGCCTTCGTCCTCCTTGACGGGGCGCAGCAGGTCGACCTCCGGACCCTGCGCGACCGGGCTATCCTGGAAACCCTCTACTCCTGCGGTCTTCGCGTGGGGGAATTGACCGGCCTCGACGTCGGAAGCGTCGACCTGGAACAGAGCCTGGTGCGGGTTCTCGGCAAGGGAGGCAAGGAGCGGATCGTCCCGGTCGGGCGCCAGGCTTTGGGAGCCCTTCGCCTTTACCTTGAGGCCCGGGGAACCCCGGGACGGGGGGAGCCGATGTTCCTCAACGTCCGGGGCGGGCGCCTCACCGCTCGCAGCATCCAGCGCAACCTCAAAACCCAGCTTCTTCGGGCCGGGATCGCCAAGCCGGCCACCCCCCATGCCCTGCGCCACTCTTTTGCCACCCACCTGCTCGACGGCGGGGCCGACCTGCGTGCCATCCAGGAACTGCTCGGCCACGCCTCCCTCTCCACCACCCAGAAGTACACCCAGGTCAGTGTCGACCGCCTGATGGCCGTCTACGACCAGTCCCACCCCAGGAGCCGGAAAAAGTAACCGAGAAGGTCAGCATCTCTTGACAGGGACCGTCGCCCGGCTAAACTCCATGAAAAAATCGAAGGAGGAACGCCTCATGGCTATGTTGCAGGTTGGTCAACCGGCGCCCGATTTTACCCTTGAGGGCGTGGACGGCAAGGACTTCAGGGAGGTTTCTCTCTCCGACTACCGCGGCAGGTGGGTGGTCTTGTTCTTCTATCCTCTCGATTTCACCTTTGTCTGTCCGACTGAAATCGTCGGTTTCAACGAGCGTTACCCCGAGTTCAAGAAGCTCGGCGCCGAGATCCTCGGTGCCAGCGTCGACTCCAAATTCTCCCACCTCGCCTGGATCAGCCAGGAGTTGGGGGAGCTCCATTACCCCCTGCTTTCGGACATCACCAAGGAGGTCGCGCGCAACTACGGCATTCTTATCGAGCAGCAGGGGGTCAGCCTGCGCGGGCTCTACATTGTTGATCCCGACGGCGTCCTGCGCTACGAACTCGTCCACGACCTGAACGTGGGACGCAGTGTCGATGAGACCCTGAGGGTGCTGGGGGCGCTGCAGACCGGGGAGCTTTGCCCGATCGACTGGAGGCAGGGCATCAAGACCCTGGGCAAGGGCTGACCGGGGATTCCGAAACAAGTCACGGGAGGCCAGGGGCAAAAGGGGCAGGCCGCCTCGGAAGGGGATCGTTCCGGCAATTCCAAGTCACCAAAATCAATAGGAAAAGGCAGGGTCAACGCTTTGACATCGCGGCCCGCCATGGTAGACTGAAAACTGTTTCCCTCTCCTGCAGGAGTTTGCCGCCATGAAAGATCTCTCTTTCACCGAAATCGTCCAGGTCGCCATCCGCAAGGAGGAGGAGTCCGAAAAATTTTACCAGAAGGCCGCCCGGATGGCCTATCGCTCGGGAATCCGCGAGATGTTCCTGGAGCTGGCCGGCGAGGAGGCCGGTCACAGAAAACTGCTCCTGGGCCTCGGGTCCGGCTCGGCTCCCGAAGGCCACCCCGAGGACGTTCCCGATCTGCGCATCAGCGAGTACCTTGTCGAGCCCCCCCTTACCGAGACAATGCACTACGACGAGATCCTGCGCATGGCCATGAAGCGGGAGGAGAAGGCCGTCCATCTCTACGAGCACCTGCTCGCCAAGGTTCAGGACGAGGAGGGGCGCAAGCTCGTCACCTATCTCCTGGAGCAGGAGCATCGGCACAAGTTCCGCCTTGAGGGGGAATACGACGAAAACGTGCTGGAGGAAAACTAGTGCCGCCATGCTGACCAGCCTCGATCAGGTGCGTTCGATTGTTTTCGACCTCGACGGAACCTTGTACACGTCCCCGGCCATTGTCGAGGAAATCCAGGCCGCCGCCGAGATGATGGTCGCCGACTCGCGCGGGGTCTCCCGCAGCAAGGGGCGGGAGCTGCTGCGCCTCGCCCGCAGGAGGTTGGCCGAGGAACTGGAGCAGGAGCCGACCCTGACCCGGACCTGCCTGGAGATGGGGATCGAGGTTCGCGAGTTCCACCGGGCCCTGCGGCAGCAGATCCACCCCGAACGCCATCTCTCTCCCGACCCGGTTCTCTGCGCTCTGCTCGATTCGTTGCGCGAGCACTGCGATCTCTACATCTACACCAACAACAGTCTGGCGCTGGCCGGGAAGATCCTCGCCCTGCTCGGGGTCGAAGAGCAGTTCGCGCGCCTCTATACCATCGAGTTCGCCTGGACTCCCAAGCCCGATCCCGACACCCTTCAACGGATTTTGGAGGACATCGGAGGCCCCGCGGAGAGCTTTCTCTTTATCGGCGACCGTCGCCAGGTCGACCTGTCCCTCCCCGAATCGCTCGGCATCCCCACGCTTTTGATCGGCGAGACCTCTGACCTGCTCCAGATCCACAAACTCCTCGGCATCATTCCCTGAGACATACTTTTCCCGCGCCTCTTATTTCACGATGGATCGCCTCGATCCTTCATCGAACGCAGTCCTTGTTTTCGCCCCCCACCCTGGGGTAATATGCCCCTTTCGTCCAGCATCGAAAGGGGTATCCGCATGAGTCAAGAGCAGGCTGCAGCCGGCCAGCTGGAGCTGGAGGCGTTCATCCGCCGGCGCATCGCCGAGGCAGGGGGAATCACCTTTGCCGAATATATGGGCCACTGCCTCTATCACCCCGAGTACGGCTACTACATGGCCCCCCGGGAGCGGATCGGCAAGGGGGGGGACTTCTTCACCTCCTCCAGCGTGCATTCCCTCTTCGGCCGGCTGGTCGGCCGCCAGTTCCTGCAGATGGGGGAACTTCTCGGAGGGGACGGTTTCACCGTCGCCGAGCAGGGGGCCGGGGAGGGGCACCTGGCCCTCGATATTCTGGACGCTCTCGCCGAGGAGAGTCCCGAGTTTTACCGGACGCTTCGCTACCGCCTCGTGGAGATCAGCCCCGACAACCGCGACCGGCAGGAACGGCTGCTGGCCGCCCATAGGGAGCGGGTCGAGTGGTGCACCCTGGACGAATTGCAGGGGATGGAAGGCTGTTTCCTGTCCAATGAACTCGTGGATGCCTTCCCCGTTCACCTTGTCGAGAAGCGCGACGGCGCCCTCCGGGAAGTGTTCGTCGTCTCCGAGGGGGACGGCTTCGCAGAGGAATTGCGTGCCCCTTCCACCCCGGATATCGCCGGGCGCTTCACCGGACTGGGGATGGAACTCGCAGAGGGGAACCGGGCCGAGGTCAACCTGGAGTCGACTCGCTGGATGCGCCGTGTCGGGGGCCTGCTCGGCCGCGGCTTCGTTCTCACCATCGACTACGGGTATCCCGCCGCAGAACTGTACTCCCCCCTGCGCCGGTCAGGCACCCTGCTGTGTTACCATCGCCACAGGACCAGCGAGGACCCTCTCCGGAATGTCGGCTTGCAGGACATCACCGCTCACGTCGATTTCACCTCTTTGCAGAACTCAGGCGAGGAGGCGGGTCTGGACTCTCTCTATTTCGGGCACCAGTACCAGTTTCTCCTGGGGCTCGGCTTTGTCGAGGGACTGCTCCAGTTGCAGGCGCGGGAGACCGACGAGAAACGGGCGCGGGCCCTGCGCCTGACTCTCAAGAACCTCATTATGCCCGATGGGGGGATGGGGGAGACCTTCAAGGCCCTGGTCCAGGGCAAGGGGGTCGGTCGTCCGCAACTGCTCTGCAGCCGTTCGATCGGCGACATCTCCCTGCCGGCGGGGATGTTTTGAAAACTTCGGCACAGAGGATCGTCCCCGCTCCTGCGGGGACCGGCTTGCGCGCCCCCGGGGGGCGGCTATAATCAAAAAAACAATCAGGAGGAAACACGCATGAAAGAGAAAGTCCAGGAAGCTCTGAATCTGGTTCGTCCCGCCCTGCAGGCCGACGGCGGCGACGTTGAACTGGTGGATGTCACCGAAGACGGCATCGTCAGCGTCAAGCTCACCGGGGCCTGCGGGTCGTGCCCCATGTCCACCATGACCCTCAAGATGGGGATCGAAAAGACCCTCAAAGAGAGGATTCCCGAGGTCAAAGAGGTGGTGCAGGTCTGATCGAGGAAGTCTAACCCGTTTTCTGAAAGGATGGAGTTATGGTCAGGGTGAAAACCTTCGGCGAACCGCTTCAGGCCTTCAAGACCCACAAAGAACTCGACGAACTCGATGCAAGGGTCAATGCATTTATCGCGGAGAAAGGCGTCAGAAAGGTCATTTCCGTGAGCGATGCCCCGACCACCGAGGGCGGTTCCACCATCGGCCTGGTGCGGGTGCTGGTCTACGAGGAGTAACTCCGGATCAAGGAAACGCAGAACAGAAAAGGAGCCCGACGGGCTCCTTTTCTGTTTCCGGGGAGACATTTATTGAAAGCCGAAGCCGTTACCCGCTTTTGCGATGGGGCGGTCGGAGCGAGGCAATGGTTGGCTGATGGAATCGGTTCCTGATCACTCAGGCCCTTATGGCCTCCCGGCCAAGGCAACGAAGTTTTTTTGGTTTGGTTGCGTCGTCTCGGCTCTGCTGGGGCTGCTCTTGTTGGCCGGATGCTCCCCGGGGCGCGGCTACGAGGCGGCCCTGGTGCTGGCGGACATGGCCGCCGGGGAGAAGCCGAGCCTCCTGAAGCGGACAACCCCGGAGCCGCGCGTGACCCCCGTCGCCTTCGCCGTGGACGGGCGCGGCTACCGGGGGGATCTCTACCGGCCGGGCGAGCAGGCCCTGGCCGGGATGCTTCTGGTTCCGGGCGCCGCGGAGAAGGGAAAGGACGACCCGCGCCTGGTGGCCTACGCCCGCACCCTCGCCCGGGCCCGGTTTAACGTCCTGGTGCCGGATCTGGAAAGCTTGCGGGCGTTGCGGGTGGGGCCAGGCAACGTGGGGGAGGTGGTCGACGCCTTTTCCTGGCTGGTCGACCGCGCAGGGCTTGTCCCCGGCGGAAGGGCGGGCATCACGGCCTTCAGCTACGCGGCCGGGCCAGTCCTGTTGGCGGCAATGGACCCGACGATCCGGCATCGGGTGAAGTTCGTCCACGCCGTCGGGGGGTATTACGATCTTCCGGCGGTGCTCGGTTTTTTCACCACCGGCTATTTCCGGGAGGCGGAGCGATGGGGATACCGTGAACCCAACGCCTACGGCAAGTGGGTCTTTGTGCTGAGCAACGCGGGGCGGCTATCCGAACGGGCGGACCGGGAGGCGCTGGAGGAGATGGCGTGGCGCAGGATGGAGGATCTCGGCGCCGAACTCTCAGACCTCGAGGCGATGCTCGGCTCCGAAGGGCAGGCGGTCTACGCCTTTGTTGCAAACGGCCAGCAGGATCGGGTCGCTTCCCTGTTCCAGGGACTGCCCGCAGGAATCCGCAATGACATCGAGGCCCTCGATCTTTCCGGCAAGGACTTGTCACATCTTTCGGCTCGCCTTATCCTGGTGCACGGCACCGACGACGATATCATTCCCTACACCGAAAGCGTCGCCCTGGCCGGGGCCCTGCCGCAGGGGCAGGCGCGGCTCTTTCTCGCCGACGGGTTGGCCCACGTGACCCTTCGCCCCGGCCTGTTCAGCCGCTGGCGACTGTGGCGGGCGGTCGACGCATTGCTTGGAGAGCGGGAGGGCGAATGATTGCGGCGCCCCGGATCCCAGGGCAAAAAAAGGCTGGCCGGGGCAGGTATCTTGACGGCGGGGAGGCGGCAGGAGGAGATTGCCTCGACACTCAGAACAAGTAGGTGACGCTGGCTCCGAGCATGTGCAGGTCCGATTCGTAGCTGCCGTCGGCCTTGTCGATCGGTTCCGCCGAGGAAAGGGGAACCGCGTTCTTCTTTTTCCGGTCCTCGAAAAGCTGGTAGGCGTAGCTCGCGGCGACCTTGAACCGGCGCAGGGTCAATTCGCTGCCGATGCTGAAGACGTGGGCATCGCTGTCGGGGATGGTGGGATCGAAGGTTTTGTCGGGGACGGGGGTGTTTCCGTACAGGTACCCGGCGAGAACCGAGGCTCCGGGCGAGAGCCGATATCGGGCTCCGATGTTGTAGGCGAAGACGTCCTTCCAGTCCCGGTCGGTGGTGTCTGTCTGGCCGGTCTCGAGCGCGATCTTCAACCGCTCGAAATCGGACCACCCCTCCCAGCGCAGGCCGGTCTCCAGGGTCAGGTCCTCCAACCCTTCATAGCAGATGCCCGCATGGAACTGCTGGGGGAGGGTTATGTCCGATTTTCCATCGACAGGGGGCTGTTTCCCGGAGGGGATTCCATCGGGGAGTCCGGCGGGAAAGGTGAACGTGGCCTCGCCTTCGATGTCGACTTCGACCTTGCTGCGGTAAGATGCGCCAAAGGTAAAGTCATCGTTGATCCTGAGCGCAAGGCCCAGGTTGTAGCCGAGACCGGTTCCGTCCCCATCGAACTTCTGCCCGATGTCGAAGGAGAGGGGAATCCCCAGGGAGGAGGACTTCAAGCGCTTCTCCAGGGTGGCATCGAGGAGAAGGATGTCAAGGCCCGCCGCCAGGGTCAGGCGGGGGGCGACTCGGTAGGAGAGGGCGGGGTTGATATTGAAGGTCTTCAGTGTCGATTCAGTGGTGATGTAACGGCCCTCCCAGTCCTCATCCCATTTTGTTCCCAGGCCGAAGGGGTTGAAGACTCCAAGGCCCGCGCTGAATTGCTCATTGAGTTTGTGGGAGATGTACAGGGTGCTGGGGGTGAAGACGGTGCTGTCGGTTTCGAGACGGCGTCCCGAAAGGTCGCTTTCGAATTCGCGGGAGGGAAAGATCAGGGTCGTGCCGAGCAGGACCTGGGTTCCTTCCAAGCCGTTCAACAGGGCGGGGTTGAAGAATACGACCGAGGGATCGGAGCCATGGGCGGTGACCGCGTTGCCTTGGCCCAGCGCCGCTGCGCCGTGGGTATAGACCGCATATCCGGAAGAGTGGGCCTGGGCGGCGGAGAAAAACAGAACGGCCAGGAAGATAACAAAGCAGTTTCTTTTTTTTGCCCAACGTCTGTTCATCGAGATCTCTCTTCCCTGAAAGTGGTACTCTTCTCTGGCCCCGGCGAAAGGCCGCTTCTTTGCGCAACACAGGTATATCGGTATTTGAGGGCCGTTACTTCACGGCAAATCCGGCAGTCGGGAAACCCTTGGCGATTGACGGCCCAAGGGACCCGTGCTATAAGCCGAAGCTTTCGGAACCTGCGCCCTGCAGCGGGTTGTTCAAAAGATTCTTCGGTTTGCCTGCGACATTATAAAGAAAACGATGGCGAGGTAAAAGAGAAACCTACCTAATAAATAGTGAATGATAAGGGGGGAGACATGAAGAAAGGTGATTACCTGATGGAGGGCCAGGACGAAGTCCGTCGCCTGGACATAAAAACAGACAACGCGATGACGGAAAAACAGGCTTTGTGGGCCGGTCTGGCCCCCGGGATGCGGGTGGCGGACATCGGCTGCGGTTCGGGCAAGACCACCTCCAAGCTGTTCGAACTCGTTCAGCCGGGCGGACAGGCCCTGGGGGTCGATCTGGCCGAACAAAGGGTCGAGTATGCTATCGAGCACTATGGCGAAGAAGGCCTGGAGTTCAAATGCAGGGATGCCAGGGGCCCTCTGGAGGACCTTGGTCTGTTCGATTTCGTCTGGGTGCGGTTTGTCCTGGAGTATTACCGGAAAGACAGCCGGGAACTGGTGGAGAACATCGCCAAAATCGTCAAGCCGGGCGGCACCCTGTATCTCATCGATCTGGATCATAACTGCCTCAGCCATTACGGCCTGCCGGCAAGGCTGGAGCGGGTGATTATCGATGTCATGAAGAGCCTGGAGGAGAAGGCCAATTTCGATCCCTATGTGGGACGCAAGCTCTACTCCTATCTTTATGACCTCGGTTTCGAGGATATCGGCGTCGATGTCTCGGCTCACCACGTGATCTATGGGGAGTTGAAGGATTCCGATGCTTTTAACTGGATGAAGAAGGTGGAGGTCGCACCGAAAAAGATCGGATATGAATTCACCGACTACGAAGGGGGCTACGATGAGTTCCTGGCGGAGTATGAGGCGTTTTTTTCCGACCCGCGCCGCTTCACTTATACCCCGGTGATCGCCTGTCGGGGGCGCCGGCCCCTGGTCGAGTCCTGACCCCTCCGGCGACTACGCGGCAGCCGATTCGACCCAGGATTCGATCGATTTGATTGTTTCGGAGTGGACTTCGAGGAACTCGACACCGAAGCCGGGGGGAAAGGAAGGGCTTTTCTGGAGGCTGGCATGGTTGACCCAGGCGATCCTGCCGAGGGCTTTCACGAAGAGGTGGGTGGAGCCGGGC